>CAKRCY010000114.1:0-1850 GCA_934309195.1 uncultured Dorea sp. | reverse complement strand
AACAGATACAAAGAAGGAGATACAATTGGTAAATCAGATTACACTGACTGGCATGATACTGACAGCAGCACCGATAGGTGAATATGACAGACGAGTGGTAATACTGACCAGAGAAAGAGGGAAAATCTCGGCATTCGCACGTGGTGCAAGAAGACCGAACAGTGCACTGATGGGAGTGACGAGTCCTTTTTCATTTGGAGAGTTTACTGTATATGAGGGGCGGACATCTTATACACTGGTGTCGGCCTCTGTTTCCAATTATTTTCAGGAACTGCGTACAGATGTGGAAGGCGCCTATTATGGATTCTATTTTATGGATCTGGCTGGATATTATGCAAGAGAAGCGAATGATGAGACCGAGATGCTGAAGCTTCTGTATCAGACGCTCCGGGCACTGACGAACATACATATCCCGAATGAGCTGATACGGTGCATTTACGAGCTGAAGACGATCACTGTGAACGGAGAAGGTCCGCAGGTGATGGAATGTATCATGTGCGGGGATAAGGAGCGGGAAAAAGTATTCAGCATACGGAGAGGCGGCGTGATATGCACGCGGTGTGCCGGCCATATTTCCGATGGAATCCGGCTGCTTCCGTCGACATTATATACGCTGCAGTACATCGTGTGTTCTCCGGTTGAGAAACTGTATACTTTCGTTGTAAAAGAAGATGTGCTCAAAGAACTAAAGAATCTGACGAAAGCGTATCTGGATGAATATCTGGGAAAACGCTTCAAATCATTGGAGATATTGGAAACAATTGTGCGATAAGGCTTGAAAACAAAGAGGGCAGACGCTATAATTAAATTCAATTACGAATATTTTGAGAAGGTGAGGATGAAAAAATGGCAGAAAAGACTATGGATAAGATCGTTTCATTGGCGAAAGCAAGAGGATTTGTATATCCGGGATCTGAGATCTATGGCGGGCTTGCGAATACATGGGATTATGGTAATCTCGGAGTAGAACTGAAAAACAATGTAAAAAAAGCATGGTGGAAGAAATTCATTCAGGAATCTCCGTTCAATGTAGGTGTGGACTGTGCGATCCTTATGAATCCACAGACATGGATCGCGAGTGGACATCTCGGAGGATTCAGTGATCCTCTGATGGATTGTAAACAGTGTCACGAACGTTTCCGTGCGGATAAAGTCATCGAAGATTATTGTGCAGAGAATGACATTGAACTGGATGGTGCGGTAGATGCATGGACACAGGAGCAGATGAAGAATTTTATTGATGAGAATCAGATTCCATGTCCGACATGTGGAAAGCATGACTTTACAGATATCCGTCAGTTCAATCTGATGTTCAAGACATTCCAGGGAGTAACAGAGGATGCGAAGAATACGGTATATCTTCGTCCGGAGACTGCACAGGGAATCTTTGTAAACTTCAAGAATGTACAGCGTACATCCAGAAAGAAACTGCCATTTGGTATCGGACAGATCGGTAAATCATTCCGTAACGAGATCACACCTGGTAACTTTACATTCCGTACCAGAGAGTTCGAACAGATGGAACTGGAATTCTTCTGCAAACCGGACACAGACCTTGAATGGTTTGATTACTGGAAGAAGTTCTGCCTGAACTGGCTGTCTTCATTAGGACTGAAAGATGATGAAGTACGTTACCGTGATCATGATAAAGAAGAGCTTTCTTTCTACAGTAAAGCAACAACAGACGTTGAGTTCTTATTCCCATTCGGATGGGGAGAACTGTGGGGAATCGCTGACCGTACAGATTACGACTTAACACAGCATCAGAATGTATCCGGACAGGATCTGACATACTTTGATGATGAGACAAAGGAAAAATACATCCCATACGTTATCGAGCCGTCACTCGG
>CAKRCY010000113.1:0-1872 GCA_934309195.1 uncultured Dorea sp. | reverse complement strand
ATGCAGATGCAATAGGCGCCTTCAATATCCTGCGGAAATATCTTTCCGTATCCGGAAAGCAGAAGAAACTGTCCATAGCTGGACTAAAAAATCCAAAAATAATAAAAGTAGCTGCATAGCCGAAAGGTAAGCAGTATTGGTGTTATGGACGCACCCTGAAAAAAGGCGGTATCTCGCCAGAATTCAGATGCTCTGGTAACTTAGTTGCCGAGTAGTTCACAATATGCTATAGAGAAATCTGCAGCATATTTTAAGTATGTGAGAAAGAAGGAAAACTTATGTATAATTTTAATTATTACACACCGACCAAAGTTGTATTTGGAAAGAATACAGAAGACCAATGTGGAGAACTCGTAAAGGAACAGGGCTGTAAAAAGGTTCTGATTCATTATGGAAGTGGAAGTGTCAGACGTTCCGGGCTTTTAGATAAAGTGAAGGCTTCTCTGGATGATGCAGAGATAGATTATACAGAACTTGGAGGAGCAGTACCGAATCCAAGACTGTCTCTGGTGTATGAAGGAATCGAGCTTGCAAAGAAAGAAGGCGTAGATTTCATTCTTGCAGTAGGCGGAGGAAGTGCGATTGATTCTGCAAAAGCAATCGGATACGGAGTAGCCAATGAAGGGGATGTATGGGATTTCTATGACAGAAAGCGTCAGGCAACAGGCTGTCTTCCGATTGGTGTTGTACTTACGATCGCAGCAACCGGAAGTGAGATGAGTAATTCTTCTGTTATCACAAAAGAAGAAGGATGGGTCAAGAGAGGATACAGCAGTGATTATGGAAGACCGCGCTTTGCGATCATGAATCCGGAACTTACCATGACACTGCCTGATTATCAGACTGCATGCGGATGTACGGATATCCTGATGCATACGATGGAACGTTATTTTACAAATGGCGGGAATATGGAGATTACAGACAGCATTGCAGAAGGCCTGATGCGTACCGTAATTGAAAATGCCAGAATTCTGGTCCGTGATCCGAAGAACTACGATGCCCGGGCAGAAGTGATGTGGGCAGGAAGTTTGTCACATAATGGTCTGACCGGCTGCGGCGCTGTTATCGGAGGAGACTTCGCATCTCATGCGCTGGAACATGAGATAGGAGGAATCTATGATGTGGCACATGGAGCAGGACTTGCTGCAATCTGGGGATCCTGGGCAAGATATGTATACAAAGACTGTCTTCCGAGATTCGAAAAGTTTGCGATGAATGTTATGCAGGTGGATCCGGAAGGAACAGCCGATGATGTGGCCTTACGCGGAATAGAAGCAATGGAAGATTTCTACCGTGAGATCAAAATGCCGACATCTATCCATGAACTTGGCATTGATCCGGGCGATGAAGAACTGAAACTGATGGCACATAAATGCAGTATCGGCTGCAAGGGAAGCAAAGGATCTGCGAAGGTGCTGCATGAAGAAGATATGTATAAGATATATAAAGCGGCATTGTAAGAGAATTGGGATTTAATTTATTAACGTAGTTGGCCTCTCGATCCTTGAAGAAAACAGTATAAAGTGCTTCTTGTTCAGGTTCCATGCTCTAAGAAAAACTAAGAGAGCCAGAATCTCCTAAAAGCAAAGGAACTACGCTCAAACTCGGCGTTCGCCTCAAACACGTTCGCTTCGTTCCTTTAACGGAGATTCTGACTCTCTAACTTTTTCTAAGAGCATTCCACATTCACCAGAACCACTTTATACTGTTTTCTTCAAGTCGTGACTGGCAGCGGATGTTAATAAATGAAATGCCCGAAAAGTGTAACCCGGTGGAGTCCACTACGGTTACGCATTTGCCATTTGATTCGTAAGGCATTTGATACGCACGGAATAAAACTTGGAAAGGCGTTCCAGTGAATGTGAAAGAGGC
>CAKRCY010000112.1:0-2244 GCA_934309195.1 uncultured Dorea sp. | reverse complement strand
ATAGGACAAAGATTTCTGGAAACAGTTATACTACAATGAATCTAGAAACGAAAGATCCTAAAGACATGGAGGTAATTATAATGAATAAACCAGTATTAGTGATCATGGCAGCAGGAATGGGAAGCAGATACGGAGGTCTGAAGCAGTTAGATCCTGTAGACAATGACGGACATATTATCATGGATTTTTCCATGTATGATGCAAAGAGAGCCGGCTTTGAGAAGGTCGTATTCATCATCAAACACGAGATTGAAGAAGAGTTCAAAGAGCATGTGGGAAAACGTATGGAAAAATACATGGATGTAGCATATGCTTATCAGAATATCGACAACATTCCGGAAGGCTACGAAGTACCGGAAGGACGTGTAAAACCTTGGGGAACAGCACATGCCGTATATAGCTGTATGGATGAGATTGACGGACCATTCGCAGTGATCAATGCAGATGACTATTATGGAGTAGAAGCATTCAAGCTCATCTATGATTATCTGTCTACACATGCAGATGATGATAAGTACAGATATACAATGGTCGGATATCATCTTGCCAATACGGTAACGGACAACGGATATGTATCCAGAGGTGTATGTGAGACGAATGAGAACGGAGAACTGGTATCCGTAACAGAACGTACCAGAATCGAAAAGTACAACGGCGGCGTTGCATACACAGAAGACGACGGGAATACATGGGTACAGGTACCGGATGATACAACGGTATCTATGAACATGTGGGGATTTACAAAGAGCATCTTAGAAGAGATCAAAGCAGGATTCCCGGCATTTCTTGACAAAGGACTGCAGGAGAATCCTATGAAATGCGAGTATTTCCTGCCAACTGTAGTAAGTAATCTTCTCGCAGAAGACAAAGCAACAGTATCGGTACTGAAATCCGCAGATAAATGGTATGGAGTAACTTATAAAGAAGATAAACCGGTTGTGGTTGCAGCCATTCAGAGAATGAAAGACGAAGGACTGTACCCGCAGCATCTTTGGGAGGGAAAATAAATGAATCCTGTAACACGGGAACAAAGAGATGAAGCGATTGCACATTTTAAATATGAAGGAACATTAGTAAAGGACTGTCCATACGGAAGCGGACACATCAATGATACATTTCTTCTGGTATTCGAGATTGCCGAGATGGGAAGAATCAAAGTCATTCTTCAGAGAATGAATTCTACGGCATTTCCAAAACCGGTAGAAGTCATGGAGAATATCACAGGAGTGACGTCATTTCTGAAAAAGAAGATTATAGAAAATGGCGGAGATCCGGAACGTGAGACATTGAATGTGATCCCGGCGGTTGATGGAAAACCATATTACATAGATTCTACGGGAGATTACTGGAGATCTTATAAATTTATTACCGATGCAAGTACCTATGATCTGGTAGAGAAACCGGAGCAGTTTTATGAAAGTGCGGTGGCATTCGGTAATTTCCAGAGTCTGCTGTCTGACTATCCGGCGGAGACACTGCATGAGACGATAGAAAAGTTCCATGATACGAGGAACCGGTTTGCGCTGTTTAAGAAAGCTGTGGAAGAAGATGTTATGGGAAGAGCAGCTTCTGTAGAGAAAGAAATCCGGTTCGTTCTCGAAAGAGAAGAGATTGCTAATTGTTTTGCAGAAATGCTGGACAGGCATGAGCTTCCACTTCGTGTTACACACAATGATACAAAATTGAATAATGTTATGCTGGACGATAAGACCGGGAAAGGAATCTGTGTGATCGATCTGGACACAGTTATGCCGGGGCTTGCGATGAATGATTTCGGGGATTCCATCCGTTTTGGTGCAAGTACGGCACTGGAAGATGAGACAGACCTTACGAAAGTATCCTGCAGTATGGAATTGTTTGAATTGTATACGAAAGGATTTTTAAAAGGATGTGCCGGAAAGCTGACATCTAAGGAGATCGAGCTGATGCCGATGGGCGCAAAGACGATGACATTCGAATGTGGTATGCGTTTCCTTACGGATTATCTGCAGGGAGATACATATTTCAGGATACACAGAGAAGGTCATAATCTTGACAGATGCCGTACCCAGTTCAAGCTTGTTGAAGATATGGAACAAAAGTGGTATACTATGAACGAAATCGTGAAAAAGTATAGTAACAACTAGGAGGTACTATTGTGGCTAAGAAAATATTAATTACCGGAGGAGCCGGTTATATCGGAAGTCATACGGCACTGGAACTTCTGAATGAAGGATATGAAGTGGTTGTATATGACAATCTTTG
>CAKRCY010000111.1:0-2405 GCA_934309195.1 uncultured Dorea sp. | reverse complement strand
ATATTCGGTTCTACTCCTTTTACCTTACCTGTTATAGATACAGACGATATCTTATGAAGCCTGAGTCCCGCAGGTCCATCCGCCATGACGACATTTGGAATTCCCTTTGCCAGAAGATTTCCCGTTGTCACGCCTGCTGCTCCCGGTGCTTCAAAGAACCGCTGTCCGGACATGCCTCCGCCCACAACCAGCTCTGCCATATCTCTTAGCGTTAATGACTCTATGATCCTGTCAGTCTCTTCTGAAAAATAGATCTCCACCGGACCATACTCATGATCTGCTTCCGGAATAATCCCCGGTTCAATCTGAAAGCTCTGAATCTTTTCCACATCATCGATGATCACATCACAGGTTCTTCCCCAGTTCTGTCTGCAGTCACATGTTGCATGAAGAACTTCCTTTTCTTCCTGTCTTTCAATCTCTGTCACTTTTATCGGTGCCTTACAGATATGAGAATGTTTCTCTGTAATCATTTCCGTTTCCATTTTTAGTATTCCACATACTCTTGTATTCCTGCTGGAGTTACCGATCCGCACAACATATTCGCCCGGTTCCAGAACAGTGGCAGCATCTTTTTCCCTGTAACTTGTAAGATCACGCAGATCAAATTGTAATACGATCCGTTCTTCCTCTCCCGGTTTCAGATTCTTTGTCTTGGCAAATGAAGTTAATCGCTGTGCTTCTTTTTTCAATTCACCATCCGGACAGCTGACATAGATCTGTACCACTTCTTTTCCACTGTATACTTCGCCTTTATTTTTTACATCTACGGATATCTCGACGGTAGTTTTTTCCAGCCTCATACCTGCAAGATGCATCTCGAACTCTGTATACGATAATCCATATCCAAACGGATATCTAGGTGCTACATGAAATGTATCAAAATACCGGTACCCGACATAGATTCCTTCCCGGTAATACTCTTCATCCAGATTCCCATTCAGGTAGCTGTAATCATCTGCCGCCGGATAGTCCCGGTAATGCTTTGCCCATGTATCTGTAAGTTTCCCGGACGGTGTATGCTTTCCACAGACTATATCCGCAACCGCCTGACCGCCCATTGTTCCAAGCTGTCCCATGAAGATCACCGCATTGATGTTCGGAATCTCATGCAGAAAATTCAGGTCAAACTGTCCTCCTACATTGATCACTACGATCATATGCTCATATTGTTCCGCACAAAATGTCAGATTTACCCGTTCTATCTCTGCCAGACCGTATTCATTTTCACTAAGTTTACGGTCAGCGCCTTCTCCTGCCTGTCTCGAAATCACGTAAATGCAGGTATCGGTCTCTGATTTTTCTACGTCTTCCTGCAGCACTGCTCTTCCATATGGATAGCGGTATGGACTGCTCATCAGGTTCATAAAATCCGACAGATTCTTCGGCCTTAGTTTCTTTCGGAATTCTTCTGCGTACGCGCGCTCTCCTTCCTGAAAACTCTGATCATAATCATCAATCCAGTCCATTGTCGTAATCTCGAATCCCGCATCTTCCATTCCTTCCAGGATCGATACTGCATGCCGCTCATTGACCTCTCCCGAACCGGTTCCCCCTTTGATCGTCATTCTGGCACCGGCTCCATATAACGCAATTTTTCCCGGCTTTAACGGAAGACATCCGTCATTCTCCAGAAGCACGATCCCTTCCACTGCTGCCTGATATGCAATTTTCTTTCCTGCTTCCTCCAACGGTGTGACTGCATCTGTTAGTGCGGCTTTATGAATGTTTCTTGTTCTCATTGTAATTATGCATCCTTTCTATTTTCCAGATGATGGCATATATGGGCGCAATGCTCCTGCCACATTACTGATCGGCATTGTCTGAAGCCACACTTTTCCAGGTCCGTGAATTACTGTATTAAAGATTCCTTCTCCGCCAAATAACATATTCTTCACACCCGGTACGCTCTTAATCTCCATTTTGCAGGATGCAGTCATTGCCGCAAGATGTCCGGTATCTACTACGATCTCCTGATCGGCACGCAGTTCATATTCCGCAACATGGCCGTCAAATTCCGCGAACACTGTTCCGTGTCCCGTTACTTTCTGCATGACAAATCCTTCTCCGCCGAATAATCCCGAACTGAACTTCTTATTAAAGAATACCGACAATTCCACTCCTGCCTCACTTGCCAGGAATGCACTCTTCTGAAATACCATCTCCTGTCCCGGTCCGATTTCGAATGCTTTGATCGATCCCGGGAAACAAGATGCAAATGCGATCATCCCATTGCCACCTTCTGCAGTATAGATATTCTGGAAAATATGCTCTCCGGAGAACATCCTTCCGAATGCTTTACCTATTCCTCCGTTTGTCGTTGTCTCCATCTTCATATTCGGTGACATCCATGACATTCCACCGCCTTCTGTGATCATCTTTTCCCCACCATCAAGATAACAAAT
>CAKRCY010000110.1:0-2463 GCA_934309195.1 uncultured Dorea sp. | reverse complement strand
AAGGAAACGGAGAATGAAGCGGATGAGATCATAAGAAAAGCAGATGCAACGTGTACCGAGATCCTTGAAAAAGCTGCTAAAGAAGCAAAAGAGATAAAAGAACAGGCTGTAGTAAATGCAAAGAAACAGGCAGAAACAGAACTTTTGCAGGTAAAAGAAGAAGGCGAGACTTTAAAGAAAAAGGCTTGCGAGAAGACGGAACAGGAGACAGAAGCGTTAAAAGCACTGGCTCAGGGAAAAGAAGAGGAGGCGGTATCCGCAGTTATCAAAGCATTGCTCTGATGATACGGGAAGAGTAAGAACGTAAAAAAGTAAAAAGGAGGGATGCAGTTATGGCAGTATTGCAGATGCAGCGAATCAGTATCTGCGCATTGAAACATGACCGGAAAGCGATTCTGGAAAAACTGCAGTCCATGGGCATGATAGAGATGCATCAGGTCGCACAGGACGAAGCCGGATTCGAGAAGATGGATACGCAGAGTGCGAAATCAAGCTTTGAGAAACGGGTGCAGATCACGGAAAATGCACTGGATGTGTTGAATCAGTATACTCCGGAGAAAAAGTCGATGTTCGCCAGTCTGGAAGGCAATAAGCTGATCGATAAGAAGACGATGGAAGCAGCAGCGGTGAAACAGGAGGAAGTCATGGAAGTGGCGGAACTTCTGATCGCTGAGCATAAGAAAATTGCGGAAGCACAGGCCGAGATCGTGAAGCGGAATACCCAGATAGAGGCACTTGCGCCGTGGATGAGTCTGGAAGTGGAGATGAATTATCCGGGCACGAAAAAGACGGCAATGCTTCTTGGAACCATGGCAGGGGAGACGACACTGGAAATGATCTACGGAAAGCTTGCCGAAGAGCATCCGGAGATCGAAGCTGTAGATATATCGGTTATAAGCCGGGATAAAGATGCCGTGTACTTAAGCGTGTTCTGTATGAAGGAGCAGGCGGCAGACGTGGAGAACACACTCCGTACGGCTGGATTCTCAAGACCGGTCGTATCGGCAGAACAGATTCCGGCAAAGCAGAAAGCAGAACTGGAAGAGCAGATCAGGCAGATTGAAGAAGACATCGCAGATATCCGGGAAGAGATCATATCCCACGCAGAAGACCGGGAGGAACTGAAGGTCATCGGCGATTATTACCGGATGCGTGCAGAAAAGTACGAAGTACTGGGAACACTTCCGCAGTCCAGACGTACATTTATTATCAGTGGTTACGCAGCGAAAGAAGCGGTACCGGCGATCCGGAAAGGAATCGGGGAAGCATATGACTGTGTAATCGATGTAGAAGAGTTAAAAGAAGATGAAGAACCACCGGTGATCCTTAAAAATAATGGATTTTCGGAAAGCGTGGAAGGAGTTCTGGAGTCTTACGGACTTCCGCATAAAGGAGAAATCGATCCGACCGCAATTATGTCATTTTTCTATGTATTTTTCTTTGGAATGATGCTATCAGATGCAGCCTATGGTGCGATCATCGCAATCGTGTGTCTGGTCGTTCTTAAGAAATTCCCGCGCATGAGTGCAGGTATGAGAAAATCCATGAAAATGTTCATGTACTGTGGAATTTCTACTATGGTATGGGGAATTTTGTTCGGTGGATATTTTGGAGATGTCGTAGATGTTGTATCGAGCACATTCTTTGGAAAAGAAGTGACGATCAAGCCGCTCTGGTTTGCACCGTTAAATGATCCGATGAGACTTCTGATCTATTCGATGGCGTTCGGACTGGTTCATCTGTTCGTGGGTCTTGGAATCAAAGGATATATGTTGTTAAAAGACGGAAAGGTACTGGATTTCTTCTGTGATATCGTATTGTGGTACATTTTCCTGATCGGACTGATTCTGATGTTACTTCCGTCAGAGATATTTGCTTCGATCGCACAGACCAAGATCGTGTTCCCGGCAGTACTCGTTACATTGTCAAAAGCGCTGGCGATCATCGGGGCACTCGGACTGCTGCTGATGTCCGGAAGAGCGAGTAAGAATCCGGCACTTCGGCTGGCACTTGGAGCATATGATATCTATAACATTACCGGATGGTTAAGTGATGTATTATCATACTCCAGACTTCTGGCACTGGGACTTGCGACAGGTGTTATCGCATCCGTTGTCAACCAGATGGGAAGCATGCTCGGCAAGAGCGTATTCGGAGTCATCTTGTTTATCGTAGTATTTATCGTCGGACATGCAATGAACCTGGCAATCAATCTGCTTGGCGCATATGTCCACACCAACCGACTTCAGTTTGTGGAATTCTTCGGAAAATTCTACGAAGGCGGTGGAAAACCTTTCGAACCGTTTCGTGCGGAGACAAAATATGTAGATATTAAGGAGGAAAAATAGATATGAGTATTTGGAATGATATGGGAATGGTATATGCACTTCTTGGTGCGGCAGTGGCAGTATTCCTGGCAGGTGCAGGATCTGCGATCGGAGTTGGTATTGCAGGACAGGCAGC
>CAKRCY010000109.1:0-2526 GCA_934309195.1 uncultured Dorea sp. | reverse complement strand
GACCGCACCAGCAAGGGCGTTACCCTGACCGAAGCCGGCAAGCTTCTCTATGACCGCTCCGGTAACCTGCTGGAATACGCCCGATCTACCGAACTGGAAGTCTCAAAAACCGGTAAAAAACGTATCTTACGTATCGGTCTGACTCCGACAACGGTAGATACCATCATGCCTTATATTTCCCGATTTTCGAAAAAAAATCCCGATGTGAACTTTGAAGTCCACGACGGGATCACTTATTCGCTTTATCAGTATCTTCTGGACGGGATCATCGATATCTCCGTTGCCAGAACACCACTGCGTCTTGACGAGGTGTCTTATATGGAATTGTGTTCCGAGCCGATGATTGCAGTATCAGAGTCAGAAAATATGGTTTCAAAAACCGCTGACGTTACCACAGATACACCACATAATTCTTCGAAACACAATGCGGTCTCATCCTTAAAGCTCTCCGATCTTTTACATAGACCGCTGATCTTATACCGCAGATACGAAGAACTCATCATGAATACCTTTCACGCCCAGAATATGAATCCGGACATCTTCTGTGTCTGTGATGACCCGCGAGGTGCTATGCTCTGGGCAAAAGAAGATCTTGCAACTGCCATCTTTCCGCAGTCCATGGCCAGCCTTTGTGACGGCCTTTGTATACAAGAGTTGGATGAACCGGATCTTGTAACTAAGATACTTCTGATCTGGGCGAAGGGAAAGAAACCGGTGCCGCTGGTGCAGGAATTTCTGGATGTGTGTGGTGAGCATTAGTGCATTAGAGCTTACGGCTCACCCACCATATTCCAATTATAAGATATGCCGCCATCACGCCTAAAATAGCAGATGCTGCAACTGGTTGATTCCTGTTTTCTAAAACAAATGCCAACAGCAGAAATACAATTTCGCCACACCAATAGGACCAGATACATTTCCTTTTTTCGGAATTTGTAATCCAGTTTTTGGAATCCACGATCCAGAGCAAATTGATGAATATTCCAAAACCAAGAGATACAATCAGCGAAGCGGCCTCATCCGCTGACATATTTATCATTCCATTTTTTACAAATCCAATACACAACACCAGTAAATCATACGCCAATAGCAATATGCCATTTCTTTTCAATGATTTGATACTTTTCTGCATATCCATGTCTCCTCTCCAAATACCGATCTTAAATAAACCCATCCACTTCTTCCTGCAGATTTACTCCATAAGAGAATACATAAGCCAGACACAGGACAATGATTCCAAAAATGAATCCTCTTACTTCAAAATTGACATCTTTCAGTCCGTTCATTTTAATCAGTACTCCACAAATATATACAACTACGTTCTGAAGCGTCGGCATTACTATGCTGTAAATTCCTATCTTCTTTACCCTTTCTACATTCTCTGCCGTAAACGGTGTTGCCATTTCCGATTGTTCCTTTGTGCCTTCCAGTGACTTCAGTATTTTATGAACGTTGCGAAAAATCAGGGCCAGTAATATAGATGTTGCTCCCAACAGCAGAAGCCACACGGATACCAGATGCATCCGCATATTTCCCTTTGCATCAATCAGTGAAAAGAGCATCCCGTAGGCATTCATCATGGTATCCTGTTTGACACCGAAAATGGCTCCGTTAATGTGCACGCTGTGCATAGGTATCGCCAGCCCCGCCCAGAGTAATACCGCACCATCGAACCAATGTAAGATTTCCAGGAACCTCATCAGACTGGTCAGTGGTTTCCGGAATTTTTCAAAACTTTTCATCTTCATATTATTCGCCCTCCTCATCCAGATTTCCATCAAATTTCAAAATGTCACCTACATCACATTGAAGGAAATAACAGATACGATTCATCGTATGCAAACGGACGCCTTTGGCTTTCCCGCTTCGGAGTACCGATAGATTGGCCTCGGTAATGCCAACTTGTCTGCATAATTCTTTTGAAGTCATTCCCTTCTTTTTCAGGACTTCATCCAGGCATATACGAATTCCCATATTTCCCCTTTCTGTGTTTGAAAATTATTGTTTTTCGATAATTTATAATTTTATTATAGCAAAGAATTATCGTTTGTCAATAATTTTGATTCTGGCACAAAAAAAGATTATCCGGATACTTCCCTTTCTCCAGATAATCTTTCTCTATAATTCTCTATTTTATTTTTCTTACTCCACCTTCGCCTTCTTCGGCAAAAACAGACTCAAAAGCAGCGATACCACGAACACTCCGGCCACAGCATTTCCATTAAACACATCTCCTACCGCACTTGGGAATGCTGCAAAGAAGTTCCCTGATGTCTGTGTCAGACCAACTCCGATACTGAATGACAGCGATACGATGATCATCGTTCTGTCATCGAATTTGCACTCTTTCAGCATCTTGATTCCTTCATACATGATTGATCCAAACATCATAACTGTACATCCGCCAAGCACTGCCTGTGGAAGTGAATTGAAGAATGCTCCAAGCGGTGGGAATAAAGATGCAAGTATCAGAATCAGTGCCCCCATCAGAATCGTAAAACGGTTGATTACCTGTGTCATCGTCAC
>CAKRCY010000108.1:0-2688 GCA_934309195.1 uncultured Dorea sp. | reverse complement strand
TATAAACATGTCTGTAAAAAAATGCCATCTCCCTGCAAGGTTTCCCCTGCAAAAGAAATGACATTTCTGATACTTTCCATTATCCCTGATTCTGTGCTGCAACCAGCTGTGTTGCTCCGTATTTCTCACGAAGCTTTGGTTTTTCAATCTTTCCTGTAGGATTACGCGGGACATCTGCAAATATAATCTTCCGCGGTCTCTTATATCTTGGAAGCTTCTTACAGAATTCCTGAATATCCTCTTCCGTACATTCTACTCCCGGCTTCAGTTCAATGATCGCCGCAGATATCTCACCCAGTCTGTGATCTGCAAGTCCGATAACGGCTACATCCAGAATTGCCTCGTTGGTACGCAGGAAATCTTCGATCTGCACCGGATAGATATTCTCACCACCACTGATAATAACATCTTTCTTACGGTCAACCAGAAAGATAAAGCCATCTTCATCTTCCATCGCCATATCTCCGGTATATAACCATCCATCATGCAGAACTTCTGCGGTTGCCTTTGGATCTCTGTAATAACAGGTCATGACTCCAGGTCCTTTGACTGCAAGTTCTCCGGTCTCACCCTGTTTTACGGTCTCACCCTGTTCATCGATGATCTTCGTTTCCCAACCATATCCGGCTTTTCCGATTGCACCTACTTTATCAATATTGTCCACTCCAAGATGTACACATCCAGGTCCGATAGACTCACTAAGGCCATAATTCGTGTCGTATTTGTGATTCGGGAAGTATTCTTTCCAATGTTTGATCAGACTTGGCGGTACCGGTTGTGCTCCGATATGCATCAGCCTCCACTGATCCAGATCATAATCTGCAATATTCAGTTCTTTGTTGTCAAGTGCAAGCAGAAGATCCTGAGCCCATGGCACTAACAGCCATACGATTGTACAGTGTTCTTCAGATACTGCCTGTAAAATCGTCTTCGGACTTGTGCCTTTTAACAATACAGCCTTTCCGCCTGTCAGAAGACTGCCAAACCAGTGCATCTTGGCTCCGGTATGATACAACGGCGGAATACACAAAAATACATCGTCTTTTGTCTGACCGTGATGATTCTGCTCTGCTTTTGCCGCGTGCATCAACGATTCATGATTATGCAGGATTGCCTTCGGAAATCCGGTTGTTCCGGATGAGAAATAAATAGCTGCATCGTCATCATCATTCACATCAATCTTAGGTGACTGACTGGAGCAGTTAGCTGTATGCGCATTGTAATCCTCCGCAAA
This sequence comes from uncultured Dorea sp., assembly GCA_934309195.1. Classification (GTDB taxonomy): domain Bacteria; phylum Bacillota; class Clostridia; order Lachnospirales; family Lachnospiraceae; genus Dorea_A. Next base: position 1,454 of record CAKRCY010000108.1, on the reverse strand, counting down.
ACCAGGACATCCGTCTCCTACAAAATATAACAGACGTCCTTTGCTGATCTCGTCTGCAATCTCCTCTACTCGTCCGATGAACTCCGGCCCGAATACCAGAATATCTATCTCTGCAAGTTCTACACAATACTTGATCTCATCCGCAGAATAACGGAAATTCAAAGGTACTGCCAGTGCTCCGGTCTTCAGGATTCCGAAATAGATTGGCAGCCATTCCAGACAGTTCATCAGGAGAATCCCCACTTTTTCTCCTTTTTTGATTCCTCTTTCAACCAGCAGATTGGCAAATCTGTTTGCCTTTTCATTAAATACATTCCATGTAATTTCTCTTCTGTAATAAGCTGCACGGGATGGTTCAATCAGGTCAAACTCCTTCCATGTAGTTCTTTTTGTCTCCGGCATCTCCGGATTGATCTCTACCAGCGCAACATCGTCTCCGTACAGGCGGCAGTTTTTCTCCAATATATCTGTAATCGGCATTGGAAAATTCCCCTTTCGTGTTCTTTTCATATTTATTATTCTTAGCGTCTTCGGCTTTCGCACTTTAACGCTTTTATTCATTAAAGTCTATGATACTCAACTTTCCTTCAAATGTCAATCTATATTTGTATTATTTTCCATTCAATCGGATTTTTCTGCACTTTTGTTTGATTTTTCTGCTTCCCCGGCCTATAATAGGCAACGGGTGATAGAAAAATGAATTGGATACTTAATCATAAACGTGCATTACTGCACATAAATCTTGCATTTATCGGCGGGCTTACCGGTGTCTATGCCATCTTAGTCCGCGGTGGTAACTTCGGTGCCGCACAGACCATGAATCTGATTGAAATGATCTTAAATTTTACGGAAATGAATCTGACAGATGCTTTCCTGCGTCTGGCGATTTTTATTTTATATGGTCTTGCAATCATTGCAGCCTTCTTAATCGGGGAACGTTTTCCCTCGGTAAAATCTTATATCGCGCTGATGATAGAAGCTGCCTGTGTATGGATTGCCGGAATCATTCCGTCATCCGTTCATCCACTGATTGCACTGTTCCCTGTATTTATCCTGAATGCATACCAGTGGCAGACGTTTACTACTCCGGAATGTTATAACAGTTCCACAATCTTTTCAACAAATAACTACAAACAGACACTTCTTGCATGGACACGATATCATATGACTCATGATCAATCACAGAAAAAACGGGCATGGCTTTTTACCGGCACACTGATCTTCTTCCATCTCGGAGTCCTTGCCGGATATTTTGCAGTAAAGCACGCCGGAATCCATGGAATATGGTTTACATTCGTGCCGATCATTACAGCCACATGTCTGGTGCTTCCGGTTGGGGAGACAGAGATACTTAGGGCTGATGTCGGGATTTAAATCAATTGGGATTTAATTCAGGAAGGCGTTGGATACCCGAACCGGAATAAAGCTTGGAAAGGCGTTCCTGTTCAGGTTCC
>CAKRCY010000107.1:0-2692 GCA_934309195.1 uncultured Dorea sp. | reverse complement strand
ATTCTTGAAAATTCTACAAGCTGTTCCGGTGTTTCAAATTTTACATTCATTTTTACCATAATTAAGTCTCTCCTCTCGAGGTGTATCCATCATTTTCGTTACAAACACATCTGTTCATAAGAAAAATATAAATCAGTATACTACGTTTTTTTCTACTATGTAATATATTTTTTATTTCTTAACATTGTCTTTTTGCATGAGATATATTATACTTATCTGGCATCATCTGTATTAAAGATAACTAATCATTTTTATATATCAATTTTATATATTATTTTGGAGGATATTATGAGTACATACGATTATTACCGCATTTTTTACCATGTTGCACAGCATCACAGTTTTACAAAAGCGGCAGAGGTATTACACAATAACCAGCCGAATATTACCCGTTGTATGAATAATCTTGAGACAGAACTTGGCTGCCACCTTTTTGTCCGTTCAAACCGCGGAGTCTCACTGACGCCTGAAGGACAGAAGCTTTTTAACCACGTTGCCATTGCTTTCGAACAGCTGGAACTCGGAGAAGCCGAGCTCCAGCGTGACCAGAGTCTTACAAGCGGACTCATCTCCATCGGAGTCAGCGAAAACGCACTTCGTATTATGCTTCTGTCCAAATTAGAAGCATTTCACAATCATTATCCACATGTAAGGCTTAAAATATCCAACCATTCCACTCCGCAGGCGATTGCTTCCCTGGAAACTGGACTGGTGGATTTCGCAATTGTAACAACTCCACTTTCTGTTCAAAAACAGTTTCAGAAAATCTCCCTGGGTTCTTTCCGGGAAATTCTGATCGCCGGCCCGAAATACAAAGAACTGACTTCCCGCATCTGCTCACTGGAAGAACTTACGGAATATCCTTTCGTCTCGCTGGAAAATAACACCAGCACCAGAGATCTTCATATTCAATACTTTTCTTCTCACGGACTTCCGTTCCGTCCGGATCTTGAAGTTACATCCACCGACCAGTGCCTGGCTTTGATCCAGCACAATCTCGGTATCGGCTTCTATCCGGAGAAGCTTGCGGAAGAACCGCTCAAACGCAGGGAAATTCTTCAGATCCATCTGAAAGAATCTCTTCCCGCAAGACACATCTGTCTTGTACAGAATGTTTCCAGACCACAGAGCATTGCAGCGCAAAAACTAATCGAGACACTGATCCGTATCTGATGACGGATCAATGTCTCTTTTTTGTCTCTTTTTTATCTCTTTTTTATCTTTCATTTCTCCGGGATTCTATATCCAGGAACATCAACAGGAAGCTGACAATCAAAAGTCCGCAGGATACCCAGATCATATGGATTCCATAATTGGCTGAAAGATTGCCTCCGATTCCGGCTCCTACCGCAAAAAGAACTATAATTCCAAAATAATACATTGCCTGACGCAATTGTTCCGGCTTTTTCTCTCTCAGATAGAAGGACAATGCTGCTGTTCCACTCCTTAAGTTTCCGATACACATAGTACTTGCATATGAAAATCCATTTACCTTCCGGAAACTCTGCACCTGCATCGCACAGGCAAATGATACCAGAACAGTCGCGATCATATTTCCCCGCTGCGGAATAAATCCTACAATAAACAAAATCAGGATCTCTGCTCCCAATATTCCCTGTCTCCAGTGCAGGCGTCTGGCATATTTGTACTTATTCTGGATCTGCTCCGCAATCAGAACACCCAAAGCAAATGCAAAAAGCGGAAATAAATATTTCAGTCCTGCCTCCCATTTTCCCGTCATGAAATTCTGGCTCATCAGCACCACATTACCTGTCTGTGCATTCGAGAATACTTCATTCCTCGTATTATAGGTATACGCATCCTGAAATCCTCCCGACAAAGCCAGAAATGCACTACAGATGAATGCCTCCGACATCTGCTTCCCGGAAAATAAACTTTTCATTACTCCCATGTTTTCATCTCCTTAGAATAAAAACGGAGGATGGTTCTCATACGTTCTTACGTTTTCCGATCCATCCCCCTCAGCAGACTATTATACGAAAGAATATCAAAAATGTGAAACGTATATTTGATATATCCTTCATATCTTTTTTATATATTCAATTTTATATTAAGCATCCCAAACTTCTTCCGCAACTTCTTTTACAAATGAAACCTTTCTCCACTGCTCTGCTTCTGTCATGATATTGCCCTCTTCTGTAGATGAAAATCCACACTGCGGACTTAAGCAAAGCTGATCTTTCACCACATACTTTTCTGCCTCTTCAATTCTTTTCTTTACATCCTCTTTGTCTTCCAGTTCCGGGAACTTTGATGTGATCAGTCCCAGTACTACCTTCTGATTCTTAATATAACGCAGCGGTGAGAAATCTCCAGATCTTTCAGAATCGTACTCGAGGAAAAATCCGTCTACGTTACAATGGCCGAATAAAATCTCTGCAACCGGTTCATATCCACCTGATGAGAACCATGTTGATCTGAAATTGCCTCTGCAGATATGCATTGTGATCGTCATATCTTCTGGTTTTGCTTCGAGTGCAAGATTGATCATATCTACATAAGATCTTGCGATCTCATCCAGATCAAAGCCTCTTTCTTTATATGTCTTTCTCTTTTCCGCATCACAGAATTCTCCCCATGATGTATCGTCTAACTGCAGGTATCTGCATCCCGCATCATAGAATGCACGGATGGCCTTCTGATAAGCGATTGCAATGTCATGATATAAATC
>CAKRCY010000106.1:0-2821 GCA_934309195.1 uncultured Dorea sp. | reverse complement strand
GTGGAAGACAGTCTGTATCGTATGTATAAGAGTTATGGTTTTATGACATATGATGTATATGTGATTCCGAGCAATATACAGGTGACGGTGGAGACACCGGAAGGTGAGATCATTACACAGATCCGGCATATAGAGTCTACAGGGGCAGATTATGATAAATTGAATTATCTGAATGCCATGTCGCGGTATGTCTGTTCACATAATCCGGATGAAAAAGAACTGGTCCGGCGTTTTAAGAAAGTAATGGCGCGGCCGGATCAGAGTGAACTGATCACAGGGCTTGCACAGATTACAGGGGGAACGGCGTTTGCTGTATTCTTCGGATGTGATCTGCAGGATGCAGTTGTTGCATTAATCGTCTGTCTTATGATCGTTCTGGTAGGCAGATGGCTTAGCAGGCGGGAAGGTAACCCGATGATCTATAATCTGATCCTGGCATTCTTATCAGAGGTTGTGATCGTAACAGCTGTCCGGAGCGGGCTGGGACATCATCCGGACCGTATCATGATCGGAATTGTCATGCTGTTAGTCAGTGCACTTGGTGCGATCAACGGAATGCGGGATGTGATGCAGAGGAACTTTATCTCGGGTTCACTGGAAGTGATGAATTCGATGCTCGGCGCATTTGGTATCGCATTCGGTATTGCCCTTGCAATGATGCTGATGGGAAATATATCGGCAGAAGGATTCGATGTGAATAATAATACAGTGATCCAGCTGATCTCTTGTACGATAGGATGTACCGGTTATGCAAGCTGGTTCAAGATACGGGGAAAGAAGATCCTGTATTCCAGTGTCGGAGCTTTCCTGACATGGGGAATCTATTTACTGGTGTATGCGTGGTATCCGGATAATTTCTTTGCGGTAGTAGTTGCATCCTGCTTTGTGGCGGGCTATGCATTTGTCATGTCGAGAGTCAATCATGCGCCGTCCACCGTCTTCCTGACAGCATCCGTCTTTCCGTTGATGCCGGGAGCGAGATTGTATTATCTGATGTATGGCGTAGTCAGCAGGAACTTTTCACTGGCAGCAGAGCATGCACTTGTACTGTTGGAAACATGCCTTGGGATTGCGTTTGGATTCATCATTGTGGATGTGATTTCAAGAAGCATTATGCGGGCGCTGGGAAGAGAATATCATATGGGGAAAGAATCTACGGTTATTAAAAAAGAGAAAAAATAATGGCTGTGTTACGATGATCCGGATGAATTTTCCGGATTGACAATTTTGCGTCCTTATAATATAGTAAGAGTCAAAGAGAAGATCTGATGACTGACGGATAATGTGGAGTACCACAGGGGAATCAGATACTTGGTAAGAGCCGACCGTCTGGGCAGCATTTATCCCGAAGAGGATGAGTGTTGTCCTTTTTTTACACCGCCCGGTATCGGAAGAGTTGGAAGCAGTGTATCAAAAGGACTGGAAATGCAGAAAGACAACATACGATCAGGAGGAAATGAATGATGAAAACAGATATTGAGATCGCACAGGAATGTACTATGGAGCCTATCACAGAGGTAGCAGAAAGAGCAGGAATTCCAGAAGAATATCTGGAACAGTATGGAAAATATAAAGCAAAGATTGATTATAATTTCTTAAAGAAATCCGATAAAAAAGACGGAAAACTGATTCTTGTGACGGCAATCAATCCGACACCTGCCGGAGAAGGAAAGACAACAACAACCGTAGGTCTTGCAGATGCACTTCAGAGAATGGGTAAGAAACCTGTGGTAGCACTGCGTGAGCCATCTCTCGGACCGGTATTCGGTATGAAGGGTGGAGCAGCTGGAGGCGGATATGCACAGGTTGTACCGATGGAAGATATCAACCTTCATTTCACAGGAGATTTTCATGCGATTGGAGCTGCGAATAACTTACTGGCAGCCATGATCGACAATCACATTTATCAGGGAAATGATCTGAATATTGATCCGAGAAAGATCGTATGGAAGAGATGTGTTGATATGAATGACCGTCAGCTCCGTTTCGTCACAGACGGACTTGGAGGAAGAGTCAATGGTGTGCCGAGAGAAGACGGATATGATATCACTGTCGCTTCTGAGATCATGGCGATCCTGTGTCTGTCAAAGGATATCGCAGATCTGAAAGAAAGACTTGGAAAGATCATCGTAGGTTACACTTATGGCAAGATCGCAGAGCAGAAACCGGTTACTGCACATGATCTGCATGCAGAGGGAGCGATGTGTGCGCTGTTAAAGGATGCTCTGAAACCGAACCTTGTTCAGACACTGGAGCATGCACCTGCAATCGTACACGGTGGACCATTTGCCAATATCGCACATGGATGTAACTCACTGACAGCAACAAGAATGGCAATGAAGCTTGCAGACTATGCGATTACAGAGGCCGGATTCGGAGAGGACTTAGGAGCTGAGAAATTCCTGGATATCAAGTGCCGTATGGCTGGCATCAAACCGGATGCAGTAGTCATTGTAGCAACGGTAAGAGCACTGAAGTATAATGGAGGCGTTGCAAAACCGGATCTGAATGAAGAGAATCTGGAAGCACTGGAAAAAGGTATTCCAAACTTGATGAAGCATGTCAGCAATATTAAGAATGTATACGGTCTTCCATGTGTGGTTGCGATCAATGCATTCCCGACAGATACCAAAGCAGAACTGGATCTGGTAGAAGAAAAATGTAAAGAAGTCGGAGTCAATGTTGCGCTGTCCGAAGTATGGGCAAAAGGCGGCGAAGGCGGCCTGAAGCTTGCAGAAGAAGTGGTACGTCTGTGTGATGAGCCGAGTGATTTCCACTATGCTTATGAACTGGAAGGAACGATCGAAGATAAACTGAACCA
>CAKRCY010000105.1:0-2824 GCA_934309195.1 uncultured Dorea sp. | reverse complement strand
TCGGTTTTTCTTGGGACGATTACGCACTCTATGTTATTTTCCGGCAGTTTTTCTGACATGATCTGGTTATAGATTCCGGTGACAAGACTGGTTGGTTCTTCGCCGACGTAACGGCGGTTGATGCCGAGTGTCCGGGCAATTTCGGTGAAGACTGTCAGATCCAGCAGGGCATGGCTTTCGATGACGGCATTTTCATCTTTCTGGAAATAACTCGGGAAGGTTGCATTACTGATGATGTACGGACCGCTGTCGTGATAGCAGATGTTATCGAGATGTGCGGTTCCTTCCATTACGAGCTGTTTTCTTACCTTGAACGGAACAAGGCTTGCATCTTCGCTTACGATAAAAAGATGCAGCAGGTCATTTTCACGGGCTGCTTTTTCTACCAGGTACTGGTGGCCGAGTGTGAACGGGTTGGCATTCATGACCAGGGCGGCAATCTTATGGTCTGTGGAAGATTGGAGCGGCATGGCAGAAGATTCTTCCAGTTTCTTTAGATAATTTTCAAATCCGGTCCGTCTGTTTTCCATGAATACGATCTGTCCGTCGATTCTTGCAATTTCGTAAAATCCGAGATCGCCGAAGAATTTGGCGGAAGAACATTTGGTATAGAGGAACAGGTGTGTATTTCCACGGTCAAACTGTACTTCGATCAGATGTGAGATGATCTGGTTCATAAGTCCTTCGCCCTGGTGGTCAGAACTTACGGCAAGGCAGCGCAGTGTGTTGCCAAAGCAGCTTCCGGTGGCAATGATGTTCATCTCTTCATCGTACATACCGCAGGTATAATCAAGATTGGCATCCAGGCGGATTCCCTCAGCCTGAAGAAGGGCAGTGACACCCTGGATTGCGGTTTTATCCGAATATGCAATTTGAGAAATATAGTAATCAGACATAGTGTTTCCTTTCTGTATATATGTATAGAGTTACTTTCATGTGGATGTAAAATTATCATATAATAAAAAGATAACGCGGGAAAGTTTTCTTAATAAATTATAAGAAAAATCTTTCCTGCTTTTCAGATTACGGGTGTAAAATATAGCTCAAATACAAAAGGAGAGATGACCATGATAGAAGAAATCCTGGAATACAACAGAAAATTCGTAGAAGAAAAAGCATATGAGCCTTATGTGACAAGCAAATATCCGGACAAAAAGATTGCTATTCTTACATGTATGGATACCAGACTTACCAGCCTGCTTCCGGCAGCACTCGGATTAAAGAACGGGGATGTCAAGATGATCAAGAATGCCGGTGGGGTGATCACACATCCGTACGGGAGTGTAGTAAGAAGTCTGCTGGTAGGTATTCTGGAACTTGGTGTAGAAGAGGTGATGGTGATCGGTCACACAGACTGTGGGGTGCAGGGGATGGATCCTAAGGTATTATTAAAAGACCTGGAAGAACGCGGTGTTGAGAAAAAACATATGGATATTATCCGTAACAGCGGAATTGATCTGGAAGGCTGGCTTGCCGGATTCGACAGTGTGGAGCAGTCGGTGGAAGATACGGTATTTGCACTGCACAATCATCCATTGATACCGAAAGATATTAAGATATATGGATTTATTATGGATTCGATGACAGGAGAGCTGTCGGAGGTTCCGGGAGCAGGAGAACAGTAAAACAAAAAGAATATAAGAGCTTCTAAGACGGGTATTACAAACTGTTATTACATTTTACAATAATTATGTTGACTTATAGAAAATCCATGATATGATTCAAATGTTAGATTTAGAAAATGGTAATTTTATGAAGGAAAACAAGGGGTAAAAAAGATGAATTATAACAAGATTGTACAGGGAATCCTGGACATCGGAGAAGCAATGCTTCAAAGTGGTGCAGAGAATTTCCGTTTGGAAGACAGCTTTTACCGCATGTGCAGAAGCTATGGATTTAAGAAATCGGATGTATTTGTCATTCCGAGTAATATACAGGTGACGGTGGAGACACCGGAAGGTGAGATTATTACACAGATACGACATATCGAATCGTCGGAGCCGAATTTTGATCAGCTGGATTATCTGAATAATCTGTGCAGATATGTCTGTCAGCATACACCGGATGAAAATGAGATGCGTGAGAAATATCTGGAAGTTATCAACCGTGAACCACAGAAGCGTATCACAAGATATGCGGCAGGAATCATGGGTGGAACAGGATTCGCTGTATTTTTCGGGTGCAACCTCCGGGATGCGGTCATTGCATTTATAGTATCGGTGATGATCGTTGCAGTCGGTGACTGGCTTGCGAAGCGTGAAAGCAACTTACTGGTTTACAATGGTATTCTTGCGTTTATATCAGAAGTGATTATTATCGGGGCTTTGAAGATGGGAATTGCAGAGCATCCGGACCGTATTATGATCGGTATCGTCATGCTTCTGATCAGTGGACTGAGTACAACGAACGGAATCAGGGATCTTCTTCAGAGAGACTTCATTTCCGGATTCATTAATATTATGAATTCGTTCCTTGGAGCAGCGGGAATTGCATTTGGAATTGGTCTGGCGATTATATTATTCCATGAGGGATATTCCGATCATTTTATCCTGAATCACAGTGTACCGATCCAGCTGCTCTCCTGCACGGTTGCGTGTACGGGATTTGCATTATGGTTCAAGATCCGTGGAAAACAGGTATGGTATAACAGCATCGGAGCATTTTTTACATGGGCAATCTATGTTGCGGTATATGCTGTGAGACCAAGTAACTTCCTGGCAACGATGATTGCTGCAGTATTCGTTGCGTTTTATGCATTTATCATGTCCAGAGTAAATAAAGCACCTTCAACGATCTTCCTGACAGCATCGGTATTCCCGCTGAT
>CAKRCY010000104.1:0-2881 GCA_934309195.1 uncultured Dorea sp. | reverse complement strand
GAGAACCACGTTCCTGATTTCGTCCGTTCTGTAAACTTTCATATAGCTGCCTCCTTATTTTGGTAAAATCTCATGTAAATATTGTACTAAACTTTTGCTTTTTTTACAACACTTTTATACACTTTAACCATATAATTTTTGTATTTATTTTGAAATACATGTGATTTTCTACTTATTTCTGAATTTTCTTTACAATTTTTCATACAGCTTTTATCACTTTCTACTGTTTCCACACACCACTTTTTCGCTTTAAAGTATTATAGTGTTGACAAATATATCTGTCACACGTTACAATAGAAACCAAGACTTGCCGGAAGGAGAATCTATCATGAAACAAAAAATCGGTTTTATCGGGCTCGGACTGATCGGCGGTTCTATTGCAAAAGCCGTCCGCCAGTACTATCCCGATTATGAAATTGTGGCTTTCGATAAAAATAAAGAAGCCCTTGCTCTTGCAACACAGGAATCTGTCATCGATGTGGCAGCAACCACGATCGACAATAATTTCCATAATTGTAACTATATATTCTTATGTGCGCCTGTTGCATCTAATACTGCTTATCTCAAACAACTGACAGAATATCTGGATGATGACTGCATTCTTACGGATGTAGGAAGTGTAAAAGCGAATATCCATGAGGAAGTGCAGGCGCTCGGAATCGGGAAATACTTTATCGGAGGACATCCGATGGCCGGTTCTGAAAAAAGCGGATACAGTAATTCCAAGGCAATGTTGATCGAAAATGCATATTTTATTCTGACGCCGACCGACCAGGTTGCCCGCGAAAAGGTGGAAGCTTATGAAAAATTTGTAGAAAGCCTGAAAGCGCTCCCGGTTATCCTTGATTATCAGATACATGATCAGATTACCGGAACGATCAGTCATCTGCCTCACATCATTGCATCTACACTCGTCAACTTTGTCAAAACGCATGACACCAAAGATGAGATGATGAAGAATCTTGCCGCCGGTGGATTTAAAGATATCACACGTATCGCTTCTTCATCACCGGTCATGTGGCAGAATATCTGTCTGAAGAACAAGGATAATATCGTGAAGATTCTGGATCAGTACATCGATTCCCTCGAAGATTTCAAAGAAGCGATCGAACGTGAAGATGACCTGGATCTTTATACCCGGTTTGAATCGTCCAGGAATTATCGCAATTCCATGCCTTCGTCCTCTGCGGGACCTATCAAAAAATCATTTGCTGTATACTGTGATATCATTGATGAAGCCGGAGGTATCGCTGCCATTGCAACAATCCTGGCATCTAATAATATCAGTATCAAAAATATTGGAATTGTACACAACAGAGAATTTGAAGAAGGGGTTCTGCGTATTGAATTTTACGACGAAGATTCCAGCAAGCGCGCCGTAGGATTACTGCAGAAATTCAGGTATATTGTATATGAACGTTAGAACAATCCGTCCTGTAAAGGGACTAAAAGGAGAAGTAACGATACCGGGAGATAAATCTATCTCTCATCGTTCTATTATGTTAGGTTCCATTGCACTTGGAACCACAGAGATCACACATTTCCTGGAAGGTGCAGACTGTCTGTCTACCATTGACTGCTTCCGCAGGATGGGTGTGGAGATTGAGCGGAAACCATCCAGCATCCTGGTACATGGCAAGGGACTGCGGGGACTTACTGCACCTGCTTCTACTTTAAATGTCGGAAACAGCGGAACAACCACGCGCCTGATCTCCGGAATTCTATCCGGGCAGAACTTTGCAACGACATTATCCGGAGATGCTTCTCTGAATTCCAGACCAATGAAACGTATTATGACACCTTTAAACAGCATGGGGGCTCACATCACCAGTCTGAATGATAACGGTTGTGCACCTCTCCGAATCGAACCGGGAGAACTGCACGGTATCCATTATCAGTCGCCGGTTGCATCTGCACAGGTAAAATCAGCCGTCCTGCTGGCCGGTCTTTATGCAGAGGGTCCGACTTCTGTCACAGAGCCTGCTCTTTCGCGCAACCATACGGAACTGATGTTACAGGGATTCGGTGCATGTGTTGCAACAGATCTTCATGCAGACGGAACTGCAACTGCTCATGTAGAACCTTGTAAAGAGCTTTTCGGTCAGCAGATCTGCGTACCCGGAGATATCTCTTCTGCTGCTTACTTTATTGCAGCCGCGCTTCTGATTCCAGGCTCAGAGCTTCTGGTCAGAAATGTCGGAACCAACTTCACACGTGCCGGATTCTTAAAGGTCTGCAAAGATATGGGTGCCGACATTGAGACAGTCAGCCAGACTTTCGAAGGCGGGGAGGGCCGTGCGGATCTTCTTGTACGTCACAGCCGCTTAAAGGGAACTGTGATCGAAGGTGATACCATCCCGACTCTGATCGATGAGATCCCGATGATTGCGGTCATGGCTGCTTTTGCCGAAGGTCAGACAGTGATCAAAGATGCTGCCGAATTAAAGGTGAAAGAAACGAACCGTATCGATACGGTTACTGCCGGATTAAAAGCTATGGGTGCTGATATCACACCGACGGATGATGGTATGATCATTGAAGGAACCGGCCATCTTGGCGGTGCTTCTATCCAGAGTTATCTGGACCACCGGATTGCAATGGCGTTCTCGATCGCAGGACTTGCTGCTGACGAAGAAACACAGATTATAGACAGTCAGTGTGTGGATGTGTCCTATCCGGAATTTTATGCAACATTAAATTTACTTGGGATTTAATTTATTAACGTAGTTGGCCTCTCGATCCTTGAAGAAAACAGTATAAAGTGCTTCTTGTTCAGGTTCCATGCTCTAAGAAAAACTAAGAGAGTCAGAATCTCCTAAAAGCAAAGGAACTACGCTCAAACTCGGCGTTCGCCTCAAACACGTTCGCTTCGTTCCTTTAA
>CAKRCY010000103.1:0-3003 GCA_934309195.1 uncultured Dorea sp. | reverse complement strand
TAATGGCTTGTATCAAATCTTACTGGCGATGAAGTACCTGCGTTCATCCGATGAGGAGTGGACAGTATTTGTAAATGTTTTCGATAAGCTGATTCAAAATAATAATGGTGTGGTCAGTCTCGCAGCAATGAATCTTCCTGCGGATTGGAAAGAACATTTAAGTGTATAAATGCAGTGGAATTGCATAAAATAATAAAGCAGACCTAACCAAGCACTTTTTGCTCAAACCGGTTAGGCTTTCGGCGGAGTGTTACGATAAGCACTTCGCCATTTTTATTTTGATAAAGAACATTCACCTTTTACATATGATTGCACAATTTGAACGTAAAAGCCTCATGATCATGTGCGAAAATGAAAGTGAAACTTATGAGATGATATAATTGTTATATCGGCTAAAAAATAGCGCGGTGGGCAAAAGGAATGGCGTTTTTGCCGATAGTGTGATATACTAATTAGTAGATTGATACGTTTTGGATATGGGTTATGATTTGTGATGGAGGATTGTAGATGAGATACCTTTTAGTTGCTGATATAGCAAAAAAATGGAATATGTCAGAGCGCAGTGTTAGAAATTACTGTGCCCAAGGGCGTGTGAACGGTGCATTTCTTACTGGTAAGACATGGAACATTCCAGAAAACGCAGAAAAACCGGAGCGCACCAACAAAAGAAAAGAAGAGCCGATTACTCTGTTGGATATTCTGAAAGAGCAGAAGGCAAGTAAATATTCCGGTGGGATTTATCATAAGACACAGATTGATTTGACCTATAACTCTAACCATATGGAGGGAAGCCGCCTGACATACGATCAAACTAGATATATCTTTGAAACTAATACTATTGGCGTAGAAAAAGAAGTGCTGAATGTGGATGATGTGATCGAAACGGCAAATCACTTCCGGTGCATTGACATGATTATTGATCATGCAAAAGCAGCTCTGACGGAGAAGTTCATCAAAGAACTTCACTTGGTTTTGAAGAACGGCACCAGTGATTCCAGAAAAGAATGGTTTGCTGTTGGAGATTATAAGAAACTTCCGAATGAAGTCGACGGCAGGGATACAGCCCTTCCAGAAGAAGTTTCCGATAAAATGAAGGCCTTGCTGACGGAATACAACGCCAAAGAAGAAAAGACCTTTGCGGATATTCTGGACTTCCATGTGAAATTTGAGCGGATTCATCCGTTCCAGGACGGCAACGGTCGTGTGGGCAGGTTGATTATGTTTAAGGAGTGTCTGAAATATAATATCGTTCCGTTCATTATTGAGGACAATCTGAAGTTATTCTATTATCGTGGATTGAAGGAATGGGATGACGAACAAGGTTATCTGACAGATGCCTGTTTGACTGCGCAGGATAAGTATAAGGCATATTTGGATTATTTTAGGATTGCCTACTGAAATTGAACAAAATAATATGATATGTGGGTGGTGAATAAATGCTTATTTTAAGAAATAGAAATCTTGCAAATGTATTTTACAGACTGGGATTAGTAGAGATATTTGGAACAGGAATTACACGAATCAAACAACTGTATGCAGAGAGTTTGATAAAACCAGAATTTGAAGTGTCAGAAAATGCTATAAAAATTGTACTACCGATATTTGAAACGAATGTCAATTTAACCGAAGACGAAAAAGTGATTTACAAATTTTTAAGTAAGACGATGCTGAAACCAATAAGTGAAATTGCACCATATGTCCCATTTGGCAAATCAAAAACAACACAATTACTGAAAGCTATGGAGAAAAAGGGTGTGATTGCAGTTGAAGGAAAAGGCAGAGGAACAAAATATATTATTAAGTGATTGAGAACAGATCATCGTCAGCATCGGACGGACCATTGCCCCCATGGCCGTCACAAAGCGTCCGAAGCATAAGACATAGTTTTCTTTTCTAAGACCTTTGTATTGTGAAATTAGTTTCATGATACGTTTTCCCCTTTGCATATTCCCCAGTTTCAAATTACTAATAATATACAATGCGGGCACTTTTTTGTCTATCTTATTCCGGCGGGTTTCAGCAAAAAATGGTGGTTGATTGAAGCTGGAAAATGATGTATCTTAGTACTTAGGAAATAGCAGTTGTAAGGGGATTATGACTGAGCGAAAAAGGAGAATATGATGAAATCAGAAGAGGTTATGAGAATACTGGAAAATGCTATCCGTATCGGAAAAGGTGTGATCCGATATGGAAGTGTTGCATCGTATATTCCGGAGCTTGCCAAGGCAGATAAGAATAAACTGGGAATCTGCCTTTACACAATAGACGGCAATCAATTTGAGACCGGAAATACAGAAGACAGATTTACGATACAGTCCATTTCCAAAGTAATGGCACTGTGTCTGGCACTGGAAACATTTGGAGCAGAGTTTGTGTTTGATCATGTTGGTGTGGAGCCGTCAGGGGAGGCTTTTAACTCACTGGTAGAACTGGATAACCGAAGTAACCGGCCCTTTAATCCGATGATCAATTCTGGAGCAATCACGGTTGCGAGCCTGCTTGTAAACCACTATTCCATCGAAGATATGCAGAAGTATATGCAGGACGTATGTGAAGATCCGGAGATTGCAATAGACGAAGCTGTATTTCAGTCTGAGATGGCGACTTGCGCAAGAAATAAGGCGATTGCCTATCTTTTAAAAAGTAAGGAGATCATTGATACCGATGTAGAAGATAGTGTTACCTTTTATACAAAGATGTGTTCCATGTCAGTAAATGCAAGAGATCTGGCAATGTTCGGTCTTTTGCTTGCAAATGACGGAGTGCAATTATCTACCGGAAAACGTCTGATCTCATCTCAGACTGTACGGATGGTACAGACCATTATGCTCACCTGCGGGATGTATGACGGATCAGGTGAATTTGCGTTAAGAACAGGAATTCCGACTAAGAGCGGAGTCGGCGGCGGCCTGCTTAGTGTATCGAAAAAGAAAATGGGAATCGGGATCTACGGACCGTCTCTTGATAAAAAAGGAAACTGTATCGCAGGCTGCGAATTGTTGA
>CAKRCY010000102.1:0-3418 GCA_934309195.1 uncultured Dorea sp. | reverse complement strand
TATCACGGAAAAGGATGTTTATCCGAATTAAAGAATCTGAAAGGTAAAAAAGCTGTCCTCGTAGTCGGCGGCGGATCTATGAAGCGTCAGGGATTCCTGGACAAAGCAGTGAACTACCTGAAAGAAGGCGGAATGGAAGTCAAACTGATTGAAGGTGTAGAACCGGATCCGTCTGTAGAGACTGTTATGAAAGGCGCAAAAGTAATGCAGGAATTCGAGCCTGACTGGATCGTAGCAATGGGCGGCGGATCTCCGATTGATGCGGCTAAAGCTATGTGGGTATTCTATGAGTATCCAGATGAAACATTCGAGAATATCATCACACCATTCAGCTTCCCTGAACTTCGTCAGAAAGCAAAATTTGCAGCCATCCCATCTACATCAGGAACTGCAACAGAAGTAACAGCATTCTCCGTAATCACAGATTACAATACAGGAATCAAATATCCTCTGGCAGACTTTAACATCACACCAGACGTTGCAATCGTTGATCCTGAACTGGTAGAAGGACTTCCTCAGAAACAGGTTGCTTACACAGGAATGGATGCACTGACACATGCAATCGAAGCTTATGTATCAACACTGAACTGTCCATTTACAGATCCACTTGCACTGCAGGCAATCGAGATGGTTCTGGATTATCTGCCGGCATCTTACAATCTTAACATGGAAGCAAGAGAGCAGATGCATTATGCACAGTGCCTGGCAGGTATGGCATTCTCGAATGCATTACTTGGAATCGTACATTCTATGGCTCATAAGACAGGAGCAGCATTCTCAACCGGACATATTCCTCACGGATGTGCCAATGCGATCTATCTGCCATATGTAATCAAATACAATGCAAAAGATAAAGTGGCTGCATCACGTTATGCAGAGATTGCACGCAGAATGGGACTTCCTGGAACATCAGAAAAAGCTCTGATCAACAGCTTGTGTGCAAAGATTGATGAGTTCAATGCGAAGATGAATATTCCTAAGACTCTGAAAGAATTCGGAATCAACGAAGAGGAATTCAAAGAAAAACTGGATAAGATTGCAGAACTTGCAGTTGGTGATGCCTGTACAGGATCTAACCCAAGAGCAATTGATCCTGCAACAATGGCTAAATTATTTACATGTACATATTATGGAACAGAAGTTGATTTTTAAATAACAAAAATCAGATAACGGCGGCTGTCACATAGGTTTATGTGGCAGCCCTTTTGCGTACTTTGGTATAAAAATTAAAATTTATTCCATATACAATAAAATAAATCTTGAACAATTTTATCGACATTTTTTGAAAAATATGGTTTTACTTGCGAAATAGAACAAGCCGTATTATGATAATAGTAATATTGGGAATTAGGAGGAAATAAGATGTACAAAATTTTAAAAGCAGAACAATTAACTGCTAACATCTTTCTGATGGATGTAGAAGCTCCTCGTGTAGCAAGACATTGTGAACCGGGACAGTTTGTCATTGTAAAGATGGATGAAAAAGGGGAAAGAATCCCACTCACAATCTGTGACTATGACAGAGAAGCCGGAACGATCACCATCGTATTCCAGCCGGTCGGAGCATCCACAACCAAGATGAAAGAATTAAAAGCAGGAGATTATCTCCGCGATTTCACAGGTCCGTTAGGAAATGCTTCAGAACTCGTAGAAGAAGATATCGAAGAACTGAAGAAGAAAAAGATCCTGTTCGTAGGAGGCGGTGTTGGAGCAGCACCTGTCTATCCACAGGTAAAATGGTTGCATGAGCACGGCGTAGATGCTGATGTTATCATCGGTTCCAAGACAAAGGACATGCTGATCCTGGAAAAAGAGATGGAAGCAGTATCCGGAAATTATTATCCATGTACAGATGATGGTTCTTACGGTCATGCCGGAATGGTTACGACAATGGTAGAAGAACTGGTAGAAAAGGGAAATAAATATGATGTATGTATCGCGATCGGTCCAATGATCATGATGAAATTCGTATGTCTCCTTACAAAGAAACTGGGAATCCCTACTGTTGTAAGTATGAACCCGATCATGGTAGATGGAACCGGTATGTGCGGAGCCTGTCGTCTGCATGTAGGCGATGAGATCAAGTTCGCATGTGTAGATGGTCCGGAATTTGACGGACACCTTGTCAACTTCGATGAGGCTATGAAGAGACAGCAGATGTACAAGACCCAGGAAGGTCGTGCAATGCTGAAATTACAGGAAGGTGACACACACCATGGCGGATGTGGTCAGTGCGGAGGTGACGAGTAATGGCAGATGTATTAAAGAAAGTTCCTGTAAGAGAGCAGGAGCCAAAAGTCCGTGCTACAAATTTCGAAGAAGTATGTTACGGATATAATAAAGAAGAAGCAATGGAAGAAGCAACCAGATGTCTGAACTGTAAGAATGCAAGATGTATCCAGGGATGTCCTGTATCCATTAACATACCTGCATTTATCGCAGAGATCAAAGAAGGCAATATCGAAGAAGCTTACAAAGTGATCGGTCAGTCTTCTGCACTTCCTGCTATCTGCGGACGTGTATGTCCACAGGAATCACAGTGCGAGAGCAAGTGTGTCCGTGGTATCAAGGGTGATGCAGTATCTATCGGTAAACTGGAAAGATTTGTCGCAGATTATGCACTGGAAAATGATATCAAACCGGAAAAACCGGAAAAGACAAACGGACATAAAGTAGCAGTCATCGGTTCCGGCCCGTCAGGACTTACCTGTGCCGGAGACCTTGCAAAACTCGGATACGAAGTAACTGTATTCGAGGCACTGCATGAACTTGGCGGCGTTCTGGTATATGGTATTCCTGAATTCCGTCTTCCAAAGCAGAAAGTTGTCAAGAAAGAAATCGAGAAAGTAAAAGAGCTTGGCGTTAAATTCGAGACAAACGTTGTCATTGGTAAATCTACAACCATCGACCAGTTGATGGAAGAGGAAGATTTTGAAGCTGTATTCATCGGTTCCGGAGCAGGTCTTCCGATGTTCATGGGAATCCCTGGCGAGACAGCCAACGGAGTATTCTCAGCAAATGAATACCTGACAAGAAGTAACCTGATGAAGGCATTTGATGATTCTTACGATACACCGATCGCAGCAGGTAAGAAAGTTGCCGTTGTCGGTGGTGGTAATGTTGCTATGGATGCTGCCAGAACAGCACTTCGTCTTGGTGCAGAAGTACATATCGTATACCGTCGAAGCGAAGCAGAACTTCCTGCACGAGTAGAAGAAGTGCATCATGCAAAAGAAGAAGGTGTTCAGTTTGATCTTCTTACCAATCCAAAAGAAATCCTTGTCGATGAAAACGGATGGGTAAAAGGTATGAAAGTGATCAAGATGGAGCTTGGTGAGCCGGATGCTTCCGGAAGAAGACGTCCGATTGAGATTCCTGGATCTGAATATGAGATTGAATTAGACACTGTTATCATGTC
>CAKRCY010000101.1:0-3623 GCA_934309195.1 uncultured Dorea sp. | reverse complement strand
CAGTATACACAGGATATGAAACCGGAATGTTTCGATGTTAAGGAAAATGATGAGAAATGGTATCCGGATAAGGATTATCATACGATGTATATGGGCGAAATCGTGAAAGTATTGAAAAGAGTATAGCCAATCATGCAAAAGAAAATTGATTTGGTAAACGGACCTGTATTATCATCTCTTACCAGACTGGCTGTCCCGATCATGGCGACGTCATTGATCCAGATGGCGTACAATATGACCGACATGATCTGGATCGGCCGTATCGGAAGTTCGGCGGTAGCGTCTGTTGGGGCAGCAGGAATGTATATGTGGCTTTCCAACGGACTTGCCGCGCTTGCAAAAATGGGAGGGCAGGTTAATGTCGGACATGCACTTGGGGCATCTAATAGTGAAGAGGCCGCAGAATATGCATCCAACGCGTTACAGCTTACGTTGACTTTGGGGATTATTTATGGACTTGTCTGTATATTAGGGGCAAAACCACTGATTCATTTTTTCCATCTGAATCAGGCACAGGTGATCCGGGATGCCATATATTATCTTGAAATTACTTGCGGTCTTGTCTTGTTTTCCTTTTTAAATCAGACGTATACCGGATTATTTACGGCAATCGGTAACAGCAGGCCGGTATTTCTGGCAACAACGACCGGACTGGTTGTTAATATCATCCTGGATCCGGTTCTGATTTTTGGAATCGGACCATTTCCGGTTCTTCGAGTGACAGGTGCAGCAATTGCTACGGTAACCGCGCAGATGATCGTTACAGTTATGTTTTTTATATTTGCGATGAAGGATACCGTACTTTTTCAATATGTAAGATATCTGAAGAAGCCGGATCTGCATCATTTGAAAGGAATTGTCAGAATCGGTTTTCCAACGTCTGTTCAGAGTATGCTGTTTACCGGAATATCGATGATCATTGCACGTCTGGTCGCGGGATATGGAGATGCGGCGGTGGCTGTCCAGAAAGTTGGTTCACAGATAGAATCAATTTCGTGGATGACAGCGGATGGTTTTGCAGCAGCGGTGAATTCATTTACATCGCAGAACCATGGTGCAGGTAAGAAGAGACGGATCTATCAGGGATATGTCAGCGCATTAAAAGTAGTATTTGTATGGGGGATTTTCTGTACGCTATTATTAATATGCTGTCCGGCTCCGGTATTCCGGATTTTTATTACAGAAAAAGATGTAATTCCGCTTGGAGTGGATTATCTTCGGATCCTTGGTGTATCGCAGCTTTTTATGAGTCTTGAGATTACGACGGCAGGTGCATTTTCGGGGTATGGAAAGACCGTGCCGCCATCTGTGATCAGTATTGTATTTACGGCGCTCAGGATTCCGCTTGCGCTGATACTGGTTCATACAACACTTGCGCTGAACGGGATCTGGTGGAGTATTACGATTTCGAGTATTCTGAAAGGTGTGCTGCTGTTTGTATGGTTCTACATATTCATGCGGGGAGAGAAAATTATATATAACAGGAAATAACCTGCCAGCGGCAGGTCTTTCAGATAGGGAAGTATGCAAGAGGCACTGCCAGTGGCAGTGTCTTTTGTGTCTTTAAAGAACGAAATGTGGTATAATAGAACAGTGAGTGATCTGCCGGAGCATAGTTTATGGCAGACACAGAAAGGATGGATGAGTAATGTGGGCTTACAATAGTATTTTTTATCAGATTTATCCGATCGGATTCTGTGGGGCACCGGTGCACAATGACGGTGTGTGTGTTCCTCGTATCCGCAAACTTATGGACTGGTCTGAGTATCTTCAGACATTAGGAGTAGATTCAATTCTGTTAAATCCGATCTTTGAATCGGACAATCATGGATATGATACAAGAGATTTTAAGACGATCGACTGCAGGCTTGGAACGAATGAAGATTTTAAAGAGGTCTGTGAAGATCTGCATAAACATAACGTAAAAATTGTACTGGATGGTGTATTTAACCATGTGGGACGAGGCTTCTGGGCATTTAAAGATGTACAGGAGAAGAAATGGGATTCACCGTACAAAGACTGGTTCCATATCAGCTTTGACGGCAACAGCTGCTATAATGACGGATTCTGGTATGAAGGATGGGAAGGCCATTTTGAGCTGGTCAAATTAAACCTTCAGAATCCGGCAGTCGTAGATTATCTGATGGAATGTGTAAAATACTGGATTGACGAATTTGATATCGACGGTCTCCGTCTGGATGTGGCTTATAGTCTGGATCACAATTTCATGAGACGTCTCCGCTCTTATACACAGGAATTAAAACCGGACTTTGCACTGATCGGAGAGGTATTGTTTGGCGATTATAATATTATCGTGAATGATGAGATGCTTCACAGCTGCACGAATTATGAGTGCTACAAGGGATTATATTCCAGCTTTAACAGTATGAATATGTTCGAGATCGCACATTCCCTGCACCGCCAGTACGGAAGTGATCAGTGGTGTATTTACAGAGGAAAGCACCTGATGACATTTGTGGATAATCATGATGTTACAAGACTGGCAAGCATTCTGACGAATAAGAAACATATTCCGCTGGCATACGGACTGCTTATAGGTATGCCGGGAATCCCGTGCCTGTATTATGGAAGTGAATGGGCTGAGCCGGGGGAGAAAGCACCGGATAATGACTATGCGCTTCGCCCTTGCTTTGAAGAACCAAAGCCAAATGAGCTGACAGAGTTTATTAAGAAACTGATTCGTGTACGCCAGGAAAGTGATGCACTTTGCAATGGTGCTTATAAGAATGTAGTGATCCAGAATCATCAGCTGGTATTCGAGCGCTGCTCAGAGAAAGAACGAGTGATCGTTGCAATCAATGCTGCGGATTATCCATACACTGCCAATGCAGGAGAACTGAATGGAACGGCAGCAGATCTGCTGACCGGGGAAACGGTTACGATGAACGGTCAGCTTGAACTGAAACCATATAGTGTACAGTATTTAAAATTTTAGTATGAAAAATGTACGGGAAGATTCTCGGGAAAAGTACATTTGATCAACGAAAATAAGTAAAAATATAAGGAAAATATGTCAAAAAACAGTTGACACACACGGTACAGTATAATATAATAAGCAAGTATGACAAAAGGAGAAACAGTAAGAGGCCAAAGCCCCGGAATCTTGCTGATTCTGATATATTATCATGAAAATGTTAATGATTCACAGGAGGTAAACCACAATGAAAACTTATATGGCTAATCCAGATAAGATTGAAAGAAAATGGTATGTAGTTGACGCTTCGGAATATACATTAGGACGTTTAGCATCAGAAGTTGCTAAGGTTTTAAGAGGAAAGAACAAACCGGAGTTTACACCACACGTTGATACAGGCGATTATGTAATCGTTGTTAATGCAGAAAAGATTAATGTAACAGGTAAGAAACTGAATCAGAAGATTTATTACAATCACTCTGAATATGTAGGTGGAATGAAAGAGACTACATTAGCAGAGATGATGGCTAAGAAACCAGAGAAGGTTATCGAACTTGCTGTTAAAGGAATGCTTCCAAAGGGACCTTTAGGAAGATCTATGATCAAGAAACTTCACGTATATGCTGGACCAGAGCACGCTCAGCAGGCTCAGAAACCAGTTGAACTGAAATTCTAAGAAAGGTTAAAA
>CAKRCY010000100.1:0-3641 GCA_934309195.1 uncultured Dorea sp. | reverse complement strand
CGGGGTGACAGGATTCGAACCTGCGACCTCCTGGTCCCAAACCAGGCGCTCTAGCCAAGCTGAGCCACACCCCGATGTTGTGCTGTGTCCTTAAGACAAGATGTATCATATCATAATTGAAGATAAAATGCAAGCAGAAATTGAAAAAAGATAAATAAATGGGAGCGGTATCTATTCAGCAAAAGAATTTTCAGAAGAATTTTTAGAAAAAGTTAAGTTGTATCTGCAGACATGCTGTTGTATAATTAAGAACGATGTCGAAAAATTCTTTCGAACAGATGATGCAGAAGATTTTGAAGATTTTCAAAAAAGAGGACTGAATTGACAGATGAAAGTGATGAATTATACAGAAGAACAGCAAACAGAAAACAAGACTTCTCTTTCAAACGGTGCAAACAGAAATCGGATTTTCATATATATAGCAATTGCAGGTGTGATAGCAGCAGTGATAACTGCTGCTTTTACTGGCTATTATCTTCATC
This sequence comes from uncultured Dorea sp., assembly GCA_934309195.1. Lineage (GTDB taxonomy): Bacteria > Bacillota > Clostridia > Lachnospirales > Lachnospiraceae > Dorea_A. The sequence continues at coordinate 3,159 of CAKRCY010000100.1, read as the reverse complement.
AGGAGCGTGCAGAAGAGAAGAAACAGGAAGAATTATTAAAAGCCGGGAAGGCAAAAAAGCAGAAAGAAAAAAAAGCTAAAACAGCGGAAACAGCCGAACAGAAGTTAGAGCGTGTCCGCAGCCAGGCAGAGGAACAGGGAGTCCCACAGAGTGTGATCGAACTGTTGGACAAGAATGCAGAGACGGTAGATTTTGTGGCAGATTATGAGAAGAAAAAGGACAAGCCTTATGCAGATACGATAGAGGAAGATCTTTCAAATGGAGAAATTCCGGAACTTTTACAATGGGATGAACGGTGGGGATATGCACCGTATGGAACTGGAATCGTAGCGACCAGTGGATGCGGACCGACCTGTATGGCAATGGTGGCAGCAGGACTGAATCAGGATGCATCCATTACTCCCGCAAAGGTAGCAGCATATGGAACCGAACATGGTTATGTGGATGAGGAAAATAATACTTACTGGAGGTTCATGGATGAAGCAGGTGCGAACTGGAATCTAAACAGCGTAGGAGGCATGCTTTCAGAAGAACAGGTAAGCGCAGAACTGGCACAGGGACATCCGGTCATATGCAGTATGGGACCGGGAGACTTTACGCAGATCGGTCACTTCATTGTTCTGACCGGCTATGAGAATGGCACTGTAACGGTAAATGATCCGTTCAGCATTAAGAATACGAATACAGCATGGATATTTGCCAATATCAAAGATCAGATCAAGGCAATGTGGACATTTTCAAAAAAATAAGATGCTCAATGTGGAAAAGTTCTGAAAGAACAAAAGCATGATGTGGAAAACTCTTGGATTTTATGAAAAAGGAGAACAGGATATGAGATATGATTTTACAAAAATAATAGACAGACATGGCAAAGATGCGATTGCAGTGGATGGATTGGGAAAGAATCCGGGATTTGCGCCCGAGCCGCCAAAAGACGGATTCGATGTAATCCCGATGTGGGTAGCTGATATGAATTTTGAGACTGTTCCGACAATCCCGAAAGCAATTATGGACAGAGCGGTACACCCGGCATACGGATACTTCAGTCCTGTGGAAGAGTATTATGATTCGATCATCCGCTGGCACAAGATCCGTAATAATGTAGAAGGTCTGATGCCGGAGTATATCGGATATGAAAATGGAGTATTAGGCGGGGTGATCTCGGCACTGACAGCATTTGCGGCACCGGGAGATGCTGTACTTCTCCATAGCCCGACCTATATCGGATTTACGAAATGCATTACGGAGAACGGATATAAGATCGTACATAGTCCTCTGAAAAAGGACGAAAAGGGAATCTGGCGCATGGACTATGAAGATATGGATGCAAAATTAAAAGCCAATAACATACATGTGGCAGTTTTCTGCAGTCCGCATAATCCGACCGGACGTGTCTGGGAGCGCTGGGAGATAGAAGAGGCAATGGAAGTATATAAGAATAACGAATGTGTTGTGATCGCAGATGAGATCTGGTCAGACCTGATCTTAAAAGGAAGCCGGCACATTCCGACACAGTCGATCAGTCCGGATGCCAGAAACCGTACGATTGCATTCTATGCACCGAGCAAGACATTTAATCTGGCGGGACTGGTAGGAAGCTATCACATCGTCTTTAACCGAATGTTACGTGATCGTCTGGAGGCAAAATCCAGAAAATCACATTATAATACGATGAATGTACTGTCCATGCATGCGCTGATCGGAGCCTACGAGGCAGAAGGATATACCTGGGTGAATGAACTTTGTCAGGTATTGTCAGAAAATGTAGAGTATGCGGTCAATCATATCCGTGACTATTACAGAGGAATCAATGTCAGCAAGCCGCAGGGAACTTACATGTTATTCCTGGACTGTGAGGACTGGTGTGAAGAGAATTACAAGTCACTGGATGAATTGTTGAAAGCCGGCTGGGATGTCGGTGTTGCATGGCAGGACGGAAGACCGTTCCATCAAGAATACGGAATCCGTATGAATCTGGCGTTGCCGCTCAGCAGAGTGAAGGAAGCATTTGAGCGTCTGGATGAGTATGTATTTCATGTGTAAAGAGCCTGGAATGAAAGAAGTGAGGGAAATTGGAAAATATTATTGTATCATTTAATGTAATCGCACCTGTATTTTTTCTTATGGTGTTAGGATACCTGCTGGTCAATTATACCTCTTTGGCAGACCGTAAGCTTACAAAACAGGCCAATGCGATCGTTTTTAAAATATTTTTGCCGTGTATGTTATTCTATAATGTCTATCAGAGTGACATCGGGGCGGAGATCCACAGCAGGATTAAGCTGTGTATATGGGCGGCAGGCGGACTTCTGATCCTGTTCGTGCTGCTCTGCCTGATCGTTCCAAAGGTTGTAAAACAGGAGAATCAGCAGGGAGTTGTGATTCAGGGAATCTTCCGCAGCAACTACGTGATCTTTGGTGTTGCGGTTGTACAGAATATGTATGGATCAAAAAGTACAACAACGGCGGCAATTTTAAGTGCGATCCTTGTACCGATGTATAATTTTCTTGCAGTAGTCGCACTCTCAATTTTCGGAGAAAAGAGGGAGACAGACTGGAAGAAGATTATTCTCGATATTGTGAAGAATCCGCTGATCATATCTTCGGTGTTGGGAATTATATTTTCGATGTTGGGAATCAGACTTCCGACGGCAGTGGATACAACGGTTCAGGATCTGGCAAAGCTGTCAACGCCGATTGCATTCATGATCCTGGGAGGTGATCTGGACTTCTCAAAAGTAAAAGGAAACTTAAAAGTTGCATCAGTGGTACTGACGATCAAGCTTGTGATCTTACCACTTATTATGATCCCGATGATCGTTATGATGGGATACAGGGATGCGGATCTGTTGTCAGGACTGCTGGCATATCAGACTCCGGTTGCGGTATCCAGTTATATCATGGCACAACAGGCGGGAGCGGATGGACAACTTGCCGGACAGCTGGTGGTGTTCTCATCGGTGCTTTCAATCTTTACGTTGTTTGTGACGATATTTATATTGCGGACGGTAGGATTGCTTGGGATTTAATTTATTAACTGGGGAGTGGCCGCTCAGTCCTTGAAGAAAACAGTATAAAGTGGTTCTGGTTCAGGTTCCATGCTCTAAGAAAAACTAAGAGAGCCAGAATCTCCTAAAAGCAAAGGAACTACGCTCAAAC
>CAKRCY010000099.1:0-3650 GCA_934309195.1 uncultured Dorea sp. | reverse complement strand
TCTATGCTGTTGCCGGAAGAATACGTGACAGGAATGTCTGTGTTCTTCTTTCCTTCGGTGCGGTAAAGATGCGCTCCGGTTTTCCTTCTTCTACTACATATCCGTCTGCCATAAAGATGACTCTGTCTGCTACATCACGGGCAAATCCCATCTCATGTGTTACAACGATCATAGTCATTCCCTCTTTTGCCAGGGATTTCATAACATCCAGTACATCGCCTACCAGTTCCGGATCCAGTGCAGATGTTGGCTCATCGAAAAGAAGTGCCTTCGGTTCCATTGCAAGTGCTCTTGCAATCGCAACACGCTGCTGCTGTCCTCCGGAAAGTGTATTTGGATATACATCTGCTTTATCTTTCAGGCCTACCTTATCCAGAAGTTCCAGTGCTTTTTTATGCGCTTCTTCTTTATTCATATGTTTGGTCAGAACCGGTGCCATCATAACATTTTCTGCAACCGTCTTCAGTGGGAACAGATTGAATCTCTGGAATACCATACCAACCTCTTCACGGAATTTACGGATATCACATTTCTTATCCAACAGATTCTTTCCTTCGTATTCTACGATTCCTCCGGTCGGATTCTCCAACTGGTTGATGCATCTGAGGAATGTGCTTTTTCCAGAACCGGATGGGCCGATGATACATACGACTTCTCCTTCTTCGATATCAAGGTTGATATCTTTTAATACTTCCAGGTTTCCGAATTTCTTTGATAAATGGCTAATTTTAATCATAATCAATCACCTCATTTTTCTTTCAATCTGTTTCTGAACAATTATCAATATAGAAAGTATGATCAAGTAGAACACTGCCAGGGCGGTATATGTAGGAATTGCCTTAAAGCTTAATGCTGCATATGCCTGTGCCTGATGTGTGATCTCATTTACCGCAATGGCTGATAATAATGCGGTATCTTTTACGGATGTAATAAACTGGTTGAAAAGTGCCGGTAATGCGGACTTGAATGCCGGCGGGATGACCAGGTGGAGCATCGTCTGTGTACTGGTAAGTCCAAGCGATGCACCTGCTTCTTTCTGTCCCGGATCAATTCCCATCAGCGCTCCTTTGACAATCTCGGAAATAAATGCTCCGGAGTTTAATGCAATAACTCCGATTCCGACGATTGTACTGCTTATGTCCACTCCGAACAGTTTCGGAATAACGAAGTACCCGTAAAGTGCCTGCACCATCAGCGGTGTTGCTCTGATAATCCAAATGTAAACCTCAGCGATTGCTTTTCCTATCTTATACTTTGACTGCAGTAAGTATCCGCAAAGGCTTCCGATCAGGAATCCGATCCCGATACCTACCACAGCAATCAATATCGTTAGTTTTAACCCGTCGAACATCATCGGGAGTAAAACATCCAAAAATTTCATATTCATATACTATCTCTTCCAATCTGATTTATTTTGTTCTTACCTTTTGTGTTTTATTCACACCATTTTGCGTATAATTCATCTGTAGTGCCATTTTTGATCAGGACTTTGACAGCTGCGTTGATTTCATCATAATATTTGCATTCTTTTGAAACTGCCACACAATATGGAGCCTGGCCCTGATTGAATTCATCACCTACAACCTCAAGATTGCTGTCCGGTGTTGTCTTAATATAGAAGCTTGCTCCAGGTCCGTCCTGAATGACTGCATCTACTTTTTTCTGTTCCAGTGATTCATAAGCAGTTGTAATTGTGTCATGTACTTCCAGCTCTGAATCAGAAAGATTCTTTGATGCATATGTATGGGAAGCAGTTCCTTTTTCTACGGCTACTTTTTTGCCTTTCAGATCATCTACACTCTTGATTCCTTCGTCATTTGTCTTATTGACCATAACAACCTGACCTGAATCACAATATACATCTGTAAAGTTCATAACTTCTTTTCTTTCATCTGTTGCACAAAGTGCTGCAGCTCCTATATCCAGTTTGCTTTCTGAGAGTGAAGTCGTCAGTGCCGAATAATCCATTGCCTGCACTCCTCCGTCAATCTCGAATCCAAGCAGATCCTGAAGATCACTGATAAGATCCAGGTCATATCCGATTAATGTCTTTCCGTCTTCATCGTAATAAGAAAATGGTCCGAAGAGTCCGCTTGTTCCTACTTTCAGTTTTACACCTTTCATGCTGTCTTTGATATCGTCTTCTGTCAGAGTTTTCTTTGTCTCGGACTTGGATGAAGAATCATCACTTGATTTGCTTCCGCATCCTACGCCAAGCATTGCCACCATTGCTGCACACATCATAACTGCTACTATTTTCTTTTTCATATTGTGGTCCTCCTTATTGTTGCTTCTTTGGAATCTGCTATAAAGCAGCTCCCTCAGATAACTGAAAATGTAAGGGCGCATTACAAATGATTTTTGTAATGCGCCCTTGCATTTTCTGTCCAACAGACTTTCCAGCCTTCCCGGGATGAACTGAAATATAAGAAAGCGCCGCAGGTTTATAAACCGCGACGCCTTTGTCTGCCTTGTTCTTTATGAACTTGTGATTATTCTAACTGTTTTATCAATTTCCGTCAATCTGTAATTTTGTTTAAAATTATCTGTTAATTCTCTCCATTTATCGTTTTTATCACGAATTACTTTTCCTGTTTTTACATTCTCTATAAAATCTAATCATTGATTATATATTATTTTGTGTTATTTCACTATTAGTATTTCTAATACCTGTTTTCACATTCTCTTTTTGGATATATTCTTCCAAAGTCGGAAATGCCATTGCTTCCCCGGTACACATCACCAGAAGATCATCCCGAAGTGCCATTGCTTCTACCGTATCCACTTTTCCAAGTTCTTTCAGCAGCCCAAGAGTCTTTTCCTGAATTCCTTCCGATACATCATCCCATTTTTCACGGAATCTGCGCAGCCTGTAGTATACTTCTTTCTCCGCTGTATACTTTTTCATAATCTGCAGCATATGCTCTGAACATCCTTTCAGATCAATGTGCCTGATGATATTTTTCAGATCTACCGCATCATCCAGCGCATTGTGGCTGACTTCCGTTCCGAGTCCGCAGATGATCTTCAGGCTTCCAATCCCCGCACTTTGCAGATCCAGCTTTGCAGAATAGATTCCTTCTATATCCTTGATCATACGAAAGATCCTGTTCACGATCTTTCTGGTCCGTTTCGATATATCCTTACGGTATTCCAGCAGATCCCGCTGTATCACATACTTATCCGGTCCCCATACATAGATCCTTGATACCTCCCACGCTTCCAGCTGCTCTGCGACTTCTTCCATCACAAGTTCATAATCCGGGGCACTTAAGAGATCTTTTCTCTCAATCCCGGTCATCTCCTGGAACCGGTCATGCAGTTTGTCTTCTGCATAAATATAGGAATGAAATCTTGTTACTTCTTCAAAATTCTTCCCACAGACTACAAATCCGACCGACACAAGCTTCGCCGGCGGTCCTCCTTTTATCTGGGATGTTAAGAATTCCGTATCCAGGAACGCAACCATCTCGTTATCGAGTTTTTCTGCAATATTGGGTGTGCTTTGTGTGAATGATTTTTTATTTATATTTATATTTTTATTTATATTCTTCTTTGGTTTTTTCCTGATCTTTGCCAATGAAACCACTCCTTGTCATTTCGTTTTGTTCCTTTTGAAATGATACAGGGTGTGGGTGGATTTTGCAAGT
>CAKRCY010000098.1:0-3737 GCA_934309195.1 uncultured Dorea sp. | reverse complement strand
GTCGAAAGTCTGTGTGCCACGATAAAGCTTGTCCTTCCTTTCATCAGCTTATCGAATGCTTCCTGTACCTGCAGTTCGGTACGGGTATCGATACTGGAGGTCGCCTCATCTAAGATCAGCATCGGCGGCAGGCAGAGCATGACTCTTGTGATACACAGAAGCTGCTTCTGTCCCTGACTGATACTGTCTTCATGGAGCACGGTATCCAGACCTTTCGGAAGTCTTCGGATGAATTCCCAGCTTCTTGCTTCTTTCGCCGCACGGATGATCTCTTCGTCAGTTGCATCCGGCTTCCCAAAGCAGATGTTGTCTCTTACGGTTCCGCTCTTGATCCATGTATCCTGCAGTACCATGCCAAAGCTGCTTCTGAGCGCATGTCTGGATACTTCCCGGATGTCTTTTCCATCCACCAGGATCTTTCCTTCATCCACATCATAGAAGCGCATCAGCAGGTTGATAAATGTCGTCTTCCCACATCCGGTCGGACCAACGATCGCGATACGCATACCTGGTTTTACATCCAGATTGAAATTCTTGATCAGTTCTTTTTCTTTATCATAGCTGAATGCCACATCTTCGATGCCGACATTGCCATTTACCTCTGCAAATACTCCTTCTGCATCCGGTGTCTCTTCTTTCTGCTCCAACAGGTCAAAGATACGGTCCGCACATGCAAGCGCATTCTGCATCTCTGTGATTACCGAACTGATATCGTTGAATGGCTTCATATACTGGTTCGCATAGGATAACAGTACGGAAAGTCCTCCGACTGTTAATGTACCGCCCGGTATCAGGAATGCTCCGAGCAAAGCCACTCCGGCATAAATGATATTGTTGACAAATCTTGTGGACGGATTCGTTAAACTGCTGTAGAATACTGCTTTCTGGCTGTAATTCTGCAATTCTTTATTGATCTCATCAAACCTTTTGGAAGATTCTTTCTCATAACCAAATGCTTTGACTACCTTCTGTCCGCCGATCATTTCCTCGATCAGTGCAGTCTGACGTCCTCGGGTCTCGCTCTGCTTCCGGAACATCGTATAAGATCTGGAAGAAATGAATTTCGCTACTACGAAACTAAATGGTGTCAGAACGATCACTAAAAGCGTTACCCACACATTCTTGGAGAACATGAAGATCAATGTCACAACGATCGTCACGATCCCGGAAAATAACTGTGTAAATCCAAGCAACAAACCATCCGATAAGATATCTGTATCTGCAATGACACGGCTTACGATATCTCCGGTGCTGTGCTGATCCAGATAAGATAACGGCAATACCTGAATGTGACGGATTGCCTGTGAACGGATATCCTGTACGATCCGGTAAGTCATACGGTTGTTCAACAGATTCATGAACCAGGTAGCAAGTGCCGATATCACGATGAATACCAAAATCTGTTTCAGATAATACCACATCATGTCAAAGTCAACCTGATGTGCCGCCACCACTTCATCGATCACATCTCCGAATAAGACCGGCACATACAACTGTAATACTACAGAGATTGCAGCAAAGATCACACTGAACACAAGAAAAATCTTATATTTTCCTATGAGCTTTAATAATTTCTTCATTACTCTGCCGCTCCTTTCTCTGTCTTCTCCGAAGTCTTCATTACAACCGGACGTTCTTCCGGGAACTGTGAATAGTAGATCTCCTGATAGGTCTCACAAGTCTCCATCAGTTCTTCATGTGTCCCCTGACCTGCCAGTTCACCGTCGTCCATAACCAGGATCTTGTCCGCCTGCCGGATGCCGGAAATTCTCTGGGATACCAGGAAGGTTGTCACATTGCCTTCCAGTTCACCGATTGCTTTACGAAGCGCTGCATCTGTCGCAAAATCCAGCGCACTTAAACTGTCATCCAGTATCAGGATATCCGGCTTGCTGACCAGTGCACGTGCGATCGTAAGACGCTGTTTCTGTCCTCCGGACAGGTTGCGTCCGTTCTGCTCCACTTCAAAATCAAGCTTTCCAGGCTTAGCTTCTACAACATCTTTTGCCTGGGCGATTGTGATCGCTTTCCACAGATCTTCATCCGAAGCCTGATCATTGCCCCACTTCAGATTGTCACGGATACTTCCTTTGAACAGGATGGATCGCTGCTGTACCACTCCGATCTCACTGCAAAGTTCTCCTTGCGGATAATCCTTTGCATTGATACCATTTACTTTTACTGTACCTGCCTGTGGATCATAGAATCTCGGGATCAGGCTGACCAGTGTACTCTTACCACTTCCGGTTCCTCCGATGATCCCGATCGTCTGTCCTTTCTTCGCCTGAAAGCTGATGTCTGATAAGCTGGATGCTCCGGCACCTTCATAGGTGAAAGTGACGTGATTGAATTCAACTGCCATATTATCATCAGTTTTATCATTTCCAGCCACTGCTTTATATTCCATACTGGACTTCACATCCAGAATACCAGCCACACGGTCTGCACAAGCCATTGATTTATTCAACGTAATGATCAGAGATGCCAGCTTGATCAGCTCTACGATGATCTGCGCCATATAGTTATACAGTGCTACCACCTGCCCCTGCTGCAGATTCCCGATATTCACCTGCACTCCGGCACGTGCGATCAGTAACACGGTTGCCACATTGATCAGTACATACGTGAGCGGATTCAGAAGAGCGGAAATTCTTCCTACAAACTCATTTAATCTTGTAAGTTCACGGTTTCCTTCTTCAAATTCTTCCACGGACTGTTCTTCCCTGCAGAATGCACGGATGACACGGACACCTGTCAGGTTCTCTCTTGTAAGTCCTGTCACACGGTCCAGTCCTGCCTGTACTTTCTTGAACAGCGGAATACTGATCAGCATAATGGAAAATACAACTACAAACAGGATCGGCACTGTCACGACAAAGATCAGTGCACAACGCACATTGATGGTAAATGCCATCACCATCGCACCGATTACGACAAACGGACTTCTCAGTAACAGACGCAGTCCCATGTTAATTCCGTTCTGCACCTGGTTCACATCGTCTGTCAGTCTCGTAATCAGTGTGTCTGTTCCGAGCGTATCCAGTTCTGTAAATGACAGTCCCTGGATATGGTCGAACATGGCCTGTCTGACACTGGTCGCAAATCCGACACTTGCCTTTGCCGCAAAGAACTGTGCGGTAAAGCTGCACAACAGTCCGACTGCTGCCATGAGCAGTAATACGAAGAACATTTCCACAATGTATCCGTGGTCATTCTTCGCAACGCCCACATCAATGATCTGAGCTACCACAACCGGAACCATAAGATCGAATACCACTTCCAGCAATTTGAAAAGCGGTGCCAGGATACTCTCCTTGCGGTATGGCCTCAGAAATTTCTCAAGACGCTTCATTTCTTTCACTCCATTCCTTTTTCTATCCGATAACTAATAAATCATCTGTTATCTACTTATTATAATGTCCCTTGACTGTTTTATTATAGTCCGTTATCATTGATATGAATAATATTGTTTTTATAGCTTTGTAATACAAAAAATATATAAGGCAGGTAATCTATATGGAACTAAGGCAATTAGAATATTTCCGCGAGATCGCATCCACCGGCAGCATCAATGAAGCCGCAAGACACTTAAATATGTCCCAGCCGCCGCTCAGCTACCAAATCCGCCAGCTGGAAAATGAATTAAATGTGAAACTTTTCGACCGCACCAGCAAGGGCGTTACCCTGACCGAAGCCGGCAAGCTTCTCTATGACCGCTCCGGTAACCTGCTGGAATA
>CAKRCY010000097.1:0-3898 GCA_934309195.1 uncultured Dorea sp. | reverse complement strand
ATTGTAAATAAATGGGCCAATGAAATATTTGGAGATATAGATTTCAACATTTCCAGTGACACACTGCAAGCTATGGCGAAAGAACTGGCAGAAGGTTATACTGCATATGCAAAGGAAAAGAATTATGCAGATCCGACAAAGATGGCAGAGAATTTTGTGAATTATATAAAGACGGATGACGGAAAGAGACGCCTGACCCAGGGACTTTCAGAAGCAATCAATATGGACAGTCTACAAAAGCAGATCAGCACGGCCATGAATAGCTACATGGGGCAGGCCATGGGTGCATATACCGGTGCCATTTCTCAGGCAATCAGTACACAGATGACATCTGCTATGAGTCAGGTGACCACGCAGCTTGCCGGTGGACTTGAAAAGGTTATGACATCTGCCATGAGCCAGATAGGAGAAAATCTGCAACATGCACTTGGAGGTGCTATGAATTTTGATGCGGATACATTTGCAAATGCATTCCAGTTCAATATGACGGAAGATGATCTGACGGAACTTATGATGTCCATGTCCGGAACACAGAGCGCTTCCTATGATAATAATCTGCAGCAGCTTGGATATGCAGATTTCAGTCAGCCGAGTTCCATTTCCATTTATCCAAAAGATTTTGATAATAAAGAAAAAGTGGTAGAGGTTCTGGATCATTATAATCAGAAAATGGAAGATGAGGGAAAAGAAGAACAGGTGATTTCTTATACGGACATTGTAGGAACGATGATGTCATCAGTGACCACCATTATCAATACGATCAGCTATGTACTGATTGCATTTGTAGCAATTTCCCTGATTGTATCATCGATCATGATTGGAGTTATTACTTATATTAGTGTACTGGAACGGAAGAAAGAGATTGGTATTTTAAGAGCTATCGGAGCATCCAAAGGAAATATCTCGCAGGTATTTAATGCAGAGACATTTATCATCGGACTCTGCGCAGGACTCATTGGTATCGGACTGACACTTCTGATATTGATTCCGGGAAATATGCTGATTCATGCACTTGCAGACAATAACCGGGTCAGCGCAATCCTTCCGGCTGCACCGGCGATTGTTCTGATTCTTTTGAGTATCGTACTTACCTTACTTGGTGGATTGATTCCTTCCAGAAAGGCAGCCAAAAGCGATCCGGTAACCGCACTTCGAACGGAATAATGAAAAATAAAAGTTTACATTATAAAAAGACCTGTGATAAACTAAATATTGAATTGTAAATTCGCGGTGCAGGGGATTCCCTGCACCGTATCTATATTTTTAGAAAGACGAGGGATAACTATGCCAATAGGAGTTATTATCAATGCCCTGTCGGTTGCTGCAGGCGGTGTGATCGGGGCATTATTCGGGCATAAACTGCCTGAGAAGTTTAATTCGGAGCTTACCAAGATTTTTGGAGTCTGCTCAATGGGAATGGGAATTAGTTCCATCGGGCTTATGAAAAATATGCCTGCTGTTATTTTTGCAGTGATTATCGGAACTGCATTTGGTCTGGCTGTTAATCTGGGAGGAATGATTAATCGTGGAGCGGTTTGTATGGAAAAACCGGTGGGAAAATTATTTCCGAATAAGAATAAATCTATGTCCAGGGAAGAATATATGTCCATGCTTGTGACAATTATCGTACTGTTCTGCGCCAGTGGGACAGGAATCTATGGTTCATTGGATTCAGGAATGAGTGGGGATCATACGATTCTGATTTCCAAGTCGATTCTGGATTTCTTTACGGCGATGATTTTTGGAGGAACATTAGGTATGGTGATCGCAGCGGTTGCAATTCCGCAATGCGTGATTTTTCTTATCATATTCGCAGCAGCAAAATTTATCTTTCCACTGACCACACCGGATATGATTGCAGACTTTAAAGCATGCGGTGGTTTCCTGCTTCTGGCTACCGGTTTCCGAATTGCAAAGATTCATGATTTCCCGGTCGCAGATATGATTCCGGCTATGGTGCTCGTGATGCCGGTGAGTTGGTTCTGGGTAAATATGATAGTACCGGTATTGTAAAGTGGTGGATAATAAAATATGTTTTATAGTATGTTTCGGAATTAAAAGAAAATGGAAAGGTATGCAATGAACGGATATTTTTGTGTATTAACTACAATTGATTTTTTCGTTTTATGTTTTATGTGTATTCTCACATATTTGAGCGAAACACTTAGCAAAAAACAAAAGCGTGGTTTCTTTCTTGCCTTTGTTCTGATCGCAGGGATTTCTGCACTGGAAGTCATTACCCTTGTAGTGGACGGTCTGCCTCCGGGGTACCGCTGGCTGAATATTACTGCTAACTATCTGGGCTTTGGTCTGTCGCCGGCAGTGTGCATCTGTCTTGTATATGTTCTGGACAGGAAAACAGCATTGCGGCGTAAGATCAGGACGGCGGTGCGTATTGAAATCGGATATTTGATTTTTCTTTTTGTAACGATTCCATATGGAATCGTATTTTCCGTGAGTGCAGATAATATTTATTCACGTGGTCCACATTTTTATATATATGTCGTCATGTATTTTGGGGCAATCCTGTATCTTTCTGCATCTACGGTCATTACTGCCAGAGAGTTTCAGAATCGCAGCAGACTTCTGATCTACCCGCTTATTCTTTTTGTAATGGCGGAAACAATCATTCAGGTTGCTCTTCCTGAACTCCATGTTACCTGGTTATGTGTTACGTTGCTTTCAGTATTGTATTTTATCTATTGCAGTGAGATGTGGAATCAATTGGATGCACTTACAGGGCTTTTGAACCAGAACAGCTATCTGAATCAGACAGGCGGCGTGAGATGCAGAGGAGGAATACTGGTCGTGTTTGATGTGGATGATTTCAAACAGATCAATGACCGGTACGGCCATATACAGGGAGACCTGTGTCTTGCCGGGATTGCAGAATGTATCAAAAAATCTTATGCAAACTATGGATATTGCTATCGTATAGGTGGTGATGAGTTTTGTGTCCTTCTGAAAAACGGCGGCAACGAAGGCCGGTGTAAACAAGAATTCTTACAGAGACTGGAAGAAAAGCGAGGGGAGATTGCATTTTTACCTACGGTATCCTATGGATCAGCCTCGTTTTCCGGTGAGGATATTGTTAAGGTTAAAGACAGAGCTGACCAGGATATGTATCAATATAAAAAAGAACGGAAGAATCGGAAAACATTATCTTAAAAAGAGTTTACATTAAAATAATGAAAGAAGATAAGGTGAAATAATTGAAGAATGCAAATGGTTATAATGAATCAGACATCAGAAAAGACTACCACAATCTGACAAAATTATTAATAGAGAAGAATATGACAATTACGACGATGGAATCTGCTACCTCAGGGCAGATTGCATCTTTGCTTACCGATACCGAAGGCTCATCGGCCATATTAAAAGGCGCATTTATTACTTATTGCAATGAAGCCAAGATCATGCAGGGGGTTCCGGCAGAAATCCTGGATAAATATACGGTATATTCAAAAGAAACTGCAGAGGCTATGGCGAAAGCCTGTGCGAAAACATACAGTGCCAATATAGGTATTGGTGTCACCGGCACAATGGGAAATGTAGATCCGGCTAATCCGGATGCATCTGTTCCGGGACGGGTATATTTTGCAATTATGATAGATGGTAAAGTGGAGTCGTATTATGTGGAATTAGACCCGCAGCCTACACGTCTGGCCTATAAGCTGGCAGTTGCAAAAGAAGTCTGTGATGCACTTATGAGACAGTTGGGAAAGTCAGACAGAGCATGACTCATTTCATTATGAGAGAGTTATGCTCTGTTTTTTTGTGAAAATGTATATGAGAAAATAAGATATAGAAAATGAATTGTCTGAATTGTCTAAATTGCAGAAAATATAAAAACAACGTTGACAATTCAAAACTCTTTGTGGTATATTAATCTAGCTGT
>CAKRCY010000096.1:0-4080 GCA_934309195.1 uncultured Dorea sp. | reverse complement strand
ATCTATGTATTAGATGAAGATAATATTACAGAAGATTCCAAATACTGGCATCTGACAGAACTGGCAGCAAAATGTACGGCAAAACGTATGGTGCCGGATTACATCTCTGCCAAGATCATGAAAGAGATGAAGAATGGAGAAGTATATCCTTGTATGGGATGCCGTTCGTTCCTGACGGTAGAAGACAGCCAGAGAAATCCGGATGGAAGTCATAAGTTCTACGGACGTTTCAATCAGGGGGTTGTAACGATCAATCTGGTTGATGTGGCATGTTCTTCAGAGGGAAATATGGATAAATTCTGGGCTATCCTGGAAGACAGACTGGAACTGTGCCACAAAGCACTGAGATGCAGACATGAGCGTCTTCTCGGAACGATTTCCGATGTCGCACCGATCCTGTGGCAGAATGGTGCACTTGCAAGACTGAAAAAAGGTGAGACGATCGATAAGTTGTTGTTTGACGGCTACTCAACCATTTCTCTTGGTTACGCAGGCCTTTATGAGATGTGTGTACGTATGCTTGGCAAATCACACACAGATCCGGACGCAAGACCATTTGCCATGCAGGTAATGCAGAAATTAAATGATAAATGTGCAGAATGGAAGGCAGCTGAAAATATCAGCTATTCGGTATATGGAACACCGATGGAATCCACCACATACAAGTTCGCAAAATGTCTGCAGAAACGATTCGGAATCATCAAAGGTGTAACCGATAAGAATTATATTACGAACAGTTATCATGTACATGTATCGGAGCCGATCGATGCATTCAAGAAACTGAAATTCGAAGCTGATTTCCAGAAGCTTTCACCGGGAGGAGCGATCAGTTACATCGAAGTACCGAATATGCAGAATAATATTCCGGCGGTACTTTCGGTTATGCAGTACATTTACAATAATATTATGTATGCAGAGCTGAATACAAAAAGTGATTACTGTGAATGCTGTGGTTATGACGGAGAGATCCAGATCAAGGAAGATGAAGCAGGAAAGCTGATCTGGGAATGCCCGAACTGCGGTAACCAGAATCAGGATAAGTTATTCGTGGCAAGAAGAACCTGTGGATATATCGGAACACAGTTCTGGAATCAGGGACGTACGCAGGAAATTAAGGACAGGGTGTTGCATCTGTAACATAAATAAAGATATGTCCGGGTTATATTAACTTGTGATGTTGATAAAGATTATATCAGGAGTATATCGAAAGATATGCTCCTTTTCTAATTTGTCTATTCTTCGTGTTTAAACATGAATCAAAATAGTATATAATTAATAAATATCAAATGACGCAGGGGGAAATATAAGAATGGATAAGAAAAAAATGATCGGTGATATCGTGACCAGCATAACCGATAAGGAATTAAAAAAAGACTATTTTTATAATGCGGTGCCACTTGCAGTGATTCTTGGAAAGGATGCTAAAGAAGGGACATTATGGGCAGCATTTGCAAGTTATGCACCGGGATGTAAGATGATAGAAGTTGCAGCTATATGTGATAATACCATACTTGGAAGCGGTAAGAAGGGGATTCTTTTCAGTACAGAAGGAATCTATGGATCTATGTTTAACAAGAATAGGAAACAGGGACCGATAGCTATGCCGATAAAATATGAAGAACTGGATAGCGCCAGACCGAGCCCGAGAGATAAATCAGAGGTAGAACTGGTATTTAAAGGTGGAAGAGTAGAAAAAATATATGTTTATACCTATACGGGATTTGTTATTACTGCATTGAACCGTATCTTAGAAGAACTGAAAAGAGAAAAAGAACGAGAAAAAGAAGAAAAAATCCGCAAAATACAGAAGGAAAAACAACTACATACAGAAATCATATATGAAACGACGAAAAATCCACCGAATGGAATCCGGACCAGTTTTTATGGGATAAGATTTGTGATTAATTTCACGGAGGAAAAAGAGTGTGGGCATCGCAAGTATAAACTAATGGAGGTTATTGAAGAAGAAGATAATCAAACCAGTAGTGTACTTGTAGGATGGGATGACAGGGAAGAAAATCCCGTGTACACGACTACCTATTTTTCATATACTCCAAGAGAGGGATTCATAGATGTGTACAGGCTGAGAGATGAGCTGAAAATGCTGAAACTGGAGTTTGCTTTCCATTATCCGGAGCAGCAGGAAGCATGGAAAACACTGGAAAATGACGAATTAATGTGGTTGATAGATGAAAAATATCAATACGTGAGAATGGAAGAGAATGTAGAATATCCGATCATTGAGGTAATACATTCCAGAGAGGAATAAAAGGAGAATTTACAAATCATGAATTACGGAAATATAAAAGAATGTGACATCGCAGACGGACCGGGCGTAAGAGTCAGTCTGTTTGTCTCGGGCTGCCGGCATCACTGCAAAGGATGTTTTAATGAAGAGACCTGGAATTTCAACTATGGGCAGCCATACACAGAAGAGACGGAAGCGGAAATATTGAATTCGCTGGATTCTAACTTCATTCAGGGATTTACTTTGCTCGGAGGGGAACCGTTCGAGCCGGAGAATCAGGTGGAACTGGTAAAGCTTCTGAAGAAAGTAAGAGAAACATATCCAAAGAAAGATATCTGGTGTTACAGTGGGTATCTTTTTGACCGGGATATGATCCCGGGGGGCTGTGTGCATACGAATGTAACTGACGAAATGCTGTCTTATATCGATGTGCTGGTAGACGGGGAGTTTAAGGAAGCATTAAAGGATGTGACACTGGTGTTCAGGGGAAGCCAGAATCAGAGAATTATTAATGTGAAAGAAAGTAAGAAACAAGGAAAAGTTGTACTTGAAGATTATTGATACTGGTGATGAGAATATAAAGTATCATGCAATGAAAAATATTATATATAGAAGAAAGATCATGAAGATGTATTATTGCTATGCCGGAAATAAAAAAGCAGGAGATTATTTCTCCTGCCAGATACGTAACATCTTGATGATCTTTTCTTTTTCCGAAACTGAAAAACCACGGAATACATTGAGCACTTCGTCATTTAACTGGCGCTCTTTTTCGTCCAGAGGAGGAAGGTCTCTTCCCGCATCCAGAATCGTGTCCACGGATACGTTGCAAAGCTTTGAGTAATAAAGAAGAACTCTTAAGTTAAGCTTAGCACGATTGTTCTCGACATTGCTGACGAATGGAACAGTACAGTTCAGATCTTTTGCTACCTGTTCCTGAGTGATACCGCGTTCACTTCTTAATTGTTTCATTTTTAATCCGACTTTTGAAAAATCTACTTCGTTCATTGCTGGGCTCCTTTGAATTGTAATGTATAACGATATTATATAAGTATATATTATTATAAATCTTGCCAATAATCAATACAGAAAAATTTACTTTTCCTTAAAAAAATAGTATAATTAAGACAACTTATACAAAAGACAGGATGATAAGACAGAAAAGGAGGCAAAAAATATGTTAACATGTATTTATGTAGTTGAAAAGATTGATGGTGACTATGCGGAGCTGAGACGTGTGGATGCGCTTGCACAGAATCAGGAAGAAAACAAGGTGATGGCAAGAGCGTTACTTCCGGCTGATATTATGGAAGGAAACAAAATTCTATATGAGAATTTGCAGTACCGTCTGATCACAGAGTAAGATCAGGGCAGATATATCAATTTTGAATGAGCGTACATATAAAATTGAGATATACAACAAAATAATGAAAAGCAAGAAGTGTAACAGTATAAAAGCGGTTACACTTTTTTTGCACCCAAAACAATAGACAATCTTGAAAAAATGTCGTATTTTACAAAGAAAACGAGAGGATTTTCTCAAGAAGAAAATCGAAGGAATTGCTGTTTTGTAGAAAAAGAAGGGAATTGAAAAATAAAAATTGTGCATTTTCCTTGTGAAAAAATAAACGGAAATTGGAACTACCATTTTGGTGTGGAAATTTGATGAGAAAAATAAAAAAATTAAGAGAAATAAAAGTAAAAATAAACAAAAAAATAATAAAAAATTATGCAGAATGGACAGCGGACAAAACAATTGACATTTTCAAAAAATAGCAGTAAACTAGCAAAAAAATTATGAAGGAAGGGGATAGTACGGAAAAGCTTGTTGA
>CAKRCY010000095.1:0-4431 GCA_934309195.1 uncultured Dorea sp. | reverse complement strand
AAAGATGAAAGCATAATTCTTCTAAGAGAATTACCTAATGTTGTACCATAACCTCTTTCAAGAGGTTCTACAACGAATCTACCATATTTCTTATCATCTGAAATATCAGTTATTTCAATATTGGGTTTATTAAAATCAAACACTAAGTCCACCTCCTGTGGGTTACGGTTTATTATTTAGAATACAACTCGACGATTAACATCTCATCTACAGGAACATCGATTGCTTCACGTTTAGGAAGTTCTTTTACTGTTCCTTTCAGACCTTCCAGATCAGCTTCTAACCATTCTGGAACAAGACGTCCGCCTGTAACCTCAACGATCTCTTTGTATCTTGGTGAGTTTTTCTTAGCTTCTTTGATTTCTACAACATCTCCTGCCTTTACAAGGTATGAAGGGATGTTGATCTGTTTTCCGTTTACAAGTACGTGCTTGTGGTCAACGATCTGTCTTGCTTCACGTCTTGTTCTGGCAAGTCCAAGACGGAATACAACGTTGTCAAGTCTTGACTCTAAGAGTACCATCAGGTTTTCACCTGTCATACCATTCATCTTAGATGCTTTCTTGAAGTAGTTCAGGAAAGGTTTCTCTAATACACCATAGATGAATTTTGCTTTCTGTTTCTCACGTAACTGGAGACCATACTCGCTCATTTTTCTATTCGCTCTTTTTAACTGTCTGTTAGACTTTTTATCAATTCCTAAATAAACTGGATCCATTCCGAGGGATCTGCATCTTTTAAGAACCGGAACTCTATTTACTGCCATGTTTTTGTTTTCCTCCTATATAATTCGGACACATACAATCCGTTAACGTAGTGAATAATAATAGTACTAGACTCTTCTGCGTTTTGGTGGACGGCAACCATTGTGTGGTACTGGTGTAACGTCTCTGATGCTTGTTACATCGATTCCGCATGCCTGCAGGGCACGAATTGCTGCTTCTCTACCTGAACCTGGTCCTTTAACCATTACGTCAACTGATTTTAAACCATGTACTAATGCTGCTTTAGCTGCTGTTTCAGCTGCCATCTGAGCTGCATAAGGGGTAGATTTTCTTGAACCTCTGAATCCGAGACCGCCTGCACTTGCCCATGACAGAGCATTTCCCTGAGCATCTGTTAATGTAACGATTGTGTTATTAAAAGATGACTGGATGTGAGCCTGTCCGTGTTCAACGTTTTTCTTGACACGTTTCTTTGTCACTTTTTTTGTAACTTTCTTTGCCATAATAAAACTAACCTACTCTTTCCTTAAATAAATTATTTCTTCTTGTTTGCTACTGTTCTCTTAGGACCTTTTCTAGTTCTAGCATTTGTCTTAGTCTTCTGACCACGAACCGGAAGTCCTTTTCTGTGACGGATTCCTCTATAGCATCCGATTTCCTGTAATCTCTTGATGTTGAGGGCGATTTCTCTACGAAGATCACCTTCTACTGTCTGTGTCTCATCGATTACAGCACTGATTTTCTTTACATCATCGTCTGTAAGATCTCTACAACGAATATCAGGATTAACTCCTGCCTCTGTTAAGATACGAGTTGCGCTTGTTCTACCGATTCCGTAGATATAAGTCAGTCCGATCTCAACACGTTTGTCTCTTGGTAAGTCTACACCTGCTATACGAGCCATGTGAATTTCCTCCATTTTCTTTCATTGTTAATTGTCTTTAATAGGGGACGTGATCATGTCCCAGGCATGTTCGGTATCATGCCCTTTCCGGCCACCGCTCATAGTTATGGAAGCTATGCGGTAATGACGGGCCGGCATTAGAAGCAATATACGAGGATCGTCACCGGTCTTTCGGGTGCGCCTTGTATATTTGAAATAGTATCCACACCACCTGGCGTGTCCACTATCAGCCGCCTAAATACATCAAACATTCTTCAGAAATTAACCCTGACGCTGTTTGTGTTTTGGATTTTCGCAGATAATGCGAATGCTTCCTTTTCTTTTAATTACTTTGCATTTTTCGCAAATTGGTTTTACTGATGATCTAACCTTCACGGGGATCCTCCTTTCATCCATTGCTATGCCTTTGTTGCTACACATTTCCTTTTGAAATCGCAACTCAGAGATTTCAGCACATAAACATGCCTAGAAAACGTGCTTATATAGTATAGCATCTATTTGCAATATAAGTCAATAGTTTTTTTGAATTTATTTATCTCTCCAGATGATTCTTCCTTTTGAAAGGTCGTATGGAGACAGCTCCAATGTTACTTTATCTCCCGGCAGGATCTTGATAAAGTTCATTCTCAGTTTACCGCTGATATGCGCTAATACCTGATGTCCATTCTCAAGTTCTACCTGAAACATTGCGTTTGGCAGTTTTTCTACTACAGTTCCTTCAATTTCAATAACGTCAGCCTTTGACATTCTATCTTCCTCCTACTTTTCTTCTTTCATCCAATCCTTAATTAACTTTCTTATGCCTGCATCATCAAGTTCTTTCATATTATATATGCCATGAACGATCTGTACATGTTTTTTTTTCTTTTTCTTAGGATGGACGAGTGTTCTGATCCGTCCATCCACCAGATATACATATGTATCGTCCACTTCTTTTATGATATACATCTTTGCTTTATCATGTCCGGCTTTTGATCTTGCAAGCATGCCTGCTTCATACATCACCATATCTGTTTCCTCTTAATTATATAAGTCTATTCATTCTCACAGGTTAAGGACAGAATTCTAGGTTCGCCTTCGGTGATCAGTATCGTGTTCTCATAATGTGCCGATAAAGAACCATCTCTTGTTACAACTGTCCAGTCATCGTCCAGCCAGTCAACCTCATATGTTCCTATATTGATCATCGGCTCGATGGCAAGTGTCATACCTGGTCTTAATCTCACACCTTTACGTCCTACTTCATAATTCGGAATTTCAGGTGCCTCATGAAGTGCTGTTCCGATTCCATGTCCGCATAGATCTCTTACAACACCATAACCTCTTTCTTCTGCATATCGGCCGATCGCACCGGATATATCAAATAAATGATTCCCTGCTTTGGCAAATTTTATTCCTTCGAAGAAGCATTCTTTGGTAACCTGAATCAGTTTTTTTGCTTCCTCACTGGCTTCACCGACCGCATACGTTCTTGCCGCATCTGAATGATAGCCCTTATAAATAACTCCTGCATCCAGGCTGACGATATCGCCTTCCTGAATGATCCTGTGTTTATCCGGAATCCCATGAACAACTTCCTGATTCACTGATACACAGATGGATGCCGGATATCCATTATAATTCAAAAAAGAAGGAATACATCCATAACTTCTGATAATCTCCTCACCCAGAGTATCAATGTCTTTCGTACTCATTCCCGGACGGAGTGCTTTCTCCAGCTCATTATGAACTCGTTCAAGTATCTTACCGGCTTCCGCCATTAATTCGATTTCTCTTTCGGACTTAATTGTAATTGCCATGATCTTATGCTCCAAGTATCTCTACGATTGCTGCAAATACATCATTAATATCAACTGTTCCGTCAACGGTTTTTAAAATACCGGCTGTTGTGTAATAATCAATCAGCGGCTGTGTCTGCTCATGATATACGTTCAGTCTCTTCTGAACTGTCTCTGGTTTATCATCATCTCTTAAGATCAGTTCTTTTCCGCAAACATCACAGATTCCCTCTGTCTTTGTCGGTGCATATACCAGGTGATAAGTTGCTCCACATCCTACACATGCGCGTCGTCCACCCATACGTTTTACAATATTCTCATCAGGTACATTTACATCGATTGCATAGTCAACCTTGTCTCCGAGTGCTGCAAGTGCTTTATCCAGTGCTTCTGCCTGTGGAATTGTTCTCGGGAAACCATCTAAAACATATCCGTTCTTGCAGTCATCCTGCTGTACGCGGTCTACTACGAGATCTACTACCAGTTCATCCGGAACTAACAAGCCCTGATCCATGTATGTTTTGGCCTTATTTCCCAATTCTGTACCATTCTTGATATTGGCTCTGAAGATATCTCCTGTGGAAATGTGTGGGATATCATATTTTGCTGCAATTTTTTTTGCCTGGGTTCCCTTGCCCGCTCCCGGGGCACCTAACATAATAATTTTCATTTGGCGGTTCCTCCTTATAGCATTTTAACCCGCGAAAAAAACTTCCCGCGAGTCAAAATATTAACTATTTAAAAATCCCTTGTATGTTCTTACAAGTGTCATTGAATCAATTTGCTTAAGTGTTTCCAATACTACACTGACAATAATGATCAGAGAAGTACCACCAAAGGATACTTTCGCTCCAAGCCATCCGTTGAATAATATCGGAACAATCTGTACCAGAATCAATCCGCATGCACCAACAAAAATAATATAATTCAAGATTTTTGTCAAATATTCTACTGTTGGTCTTCCCGGACGAATTCCCGGTATGAATCCACCGCTCTTCTTCATATTATTTGCAATCTCCAATGG
>CAKRCY010000094.1:0-4487 GCA_934309195.1 uncultured Dorea sp. | reverse complement strand
CAGGGAATCATCATCTGTAACTCATCTGATACAGAGATGACATCAGCAATCAAGACATGTAATGACAATAAGGTATATCTTGCACAGTTCTTCCGTGTAATCAGCAAAGAAAACAGTGCAGATATCTACAAAGCAGCAAAAGATTCCGCTTATTACATCGGAGCAGTTCATGAAGATGAACCTGCAAACGGTGAAGAGCTTGTTAAGATCCTTCTTGACAAAGGTGATCGTAACATCGGTCTGATCGGCTGGGAGCAGGGAGATGCTACATGGCTCGGAAGATGGGAAGGTTACAAAGCCGGAGTTGAAAAATGGAACAAAGAAAACCCAGATGACAAAGCAAAACTTTCTGAGCCACAGTACGCTGGTACAACTTCAGAAGGTGGATCAAAAGCCGCTGAAGCTTTAATGGCAGCAGATCCTAAGCTTGATGCATTAATCCCAGCTGGTGGTGGTGGAGATCCACTTCAGGGAGCAATCGCAGCAGTTGAACGTGCAGGAAAGACTCAGGACATCGATATCGTTTCTACAGACTTCCTCCCAGACCTTGGAGAAAGACTTGAGAATGGTTCAATGGCAGGTGAATCCGGTGGACATTTCTGTGACCCACTGATCGCATTCATGATGGTTTACAATGCAGTAAAGGGTAACTACACAGACTTCGCTGGTAAATTCGAAGATGTTCCATTCCCATACCTGTATGTATCATCAGCAGATGACTATGCAGCATATGAGAAATATTTCGTAGATCAGCTTCCATACACAGACGATGAATTAGTAGCTATGTCTAAAGAAAGTCTGAAAGAGCTGAAAGCTACTGCAGCAAGCGTATCTATCGCTGATGCAGAGAGCCGTTCCGGTAAATAAGACGGACACAAGATAACAGAAAATAATTCGGGGAGGGTGACGTCGCAAGAAAGGCGATGCCACCTTTCCTTTTAAAAAGATAATAAGAAGAGGTAGATAATATGGGCACTACTAAAAAAATCTCAGGAAAGACAATGGGGTATGTAATCCTGATCGGTCTTGTGATTGTTTCCTGGGCAATCTTTAAAATATTGACACCACATAACTTCGGCTCATTTTCCAATATGCTCAATTACTTTCAGGCCAGTCTGATTGCCACTGTTGGTGCGGTTGGTTTCTATTTCGTAATGGTAATGGGAATGTTCGATTTCTCTATTGGTGCAAACATCATGCTTTCCGCAATCGTTGGCTGCGTATTGGCAACAAAATTCAACTTAGGATATTTCGGACTGATCGTCGGAGGTGTTCTTACAGGTACAATCGTTGGTTTATTAAACGGAATTTTCTATGTAAAATTAAGAATTCCATCTATGATCGTTACAACAGGTCTGGCACTTATCTATGAGTCGCTGGCAAACTACATGGCAGGTGGTGTGGAACAGACACTTCCGGCACACTTAAGAGCATTCGGACGTATGCCATGGGATATCATCCTTGCATTGGTAGCATGCGTTGTTGCTTACATATTCTTAAACTACACTAAAATCGGAACTTATACTTATGCGATCGGAAGTGACGAGTTCGTTGCTAAGAACATGGGTATTAATGTTAATAAATACAAGGTACTTGCATTCATCTTAAGTGGTGCGTTCCTTGGAGTAATGGCAATTCTGACAATCAGTTATGGTTCTTCAATGGTAGCGGTTACCGGTATGGCATCTATGAGCCGAAACTTCGTACCGACAATGGGATGCTTCTTCGGTCTGGCATTTAAGAAATATGGTATGCCGCTGCAGGCTATTATCATCGGTGAATTCGTAATCAATATTATTTTCTTCGGTTTCATCGCACTTGGTGCTCCTACAGCGATCCAGGACGTTATTACAGGATTTGCACTGCTGATTATCGTTACTCTGACAACAAAGGTTACAAAAGGCGAGATTGTCAAGTAATAGAAGGAGGAAGACAGCAATGAGTGAAGTGAGATTACAGGTAAAACATGTTTCTAAAAACTTCGGTATTACGAAGGCGTTGAAAGATGTGTCATTTAATATCAATAAAGGTGAGGTTCACGCACTGATCGGTGAAAACGGATCCGGTAAATCAACATTGACAAATATGTTGACAGGAATCTACACACTGGAAAGTGGACAGTTCATTCTGGATGGAAAAGAAGTTCATCCGAAGAACCAGGTAGAAGCAAATGAAGAAGGTATTTCCATCATCGTACAGGAACTTGGAACTCTTTCCGGACTGACGGTAGCAGAGAATATCTTCCTTGGACATGAAGATCAGTTCGTTCATCTGGGAATCAAGAATACCGCAGCAATGAACAAAAAAGCAAATGAGCTTTTACAATCCTATGGATTTGATAAGATCAAAGCAGGAGATATGATTGATGATTACAATTTCGAAGACCGTAAACTGGTTGAGATCGTAAAAGCTACATATTTTAATCCTAAGATCGTCGTTGTCGATGAGACGACAACTGCTCTTTCGCAGGAAGGACGTGAAGAACTGTACAAACAGATGAACCGTGTCCGTGACAATGGAAATACAGTTATCTTTATTTCCCATGACCTTCCGGAAATTCTTGACAAATCCGATACAATCACAATCCTTCGTGATGGTGTGTATATCGATACAGTTAAGAGCGCAGATGTGAACGAAGATGATCTGAAGAAGCTGATGGTTGGACGTGAGGTAACAGGTGATTACTATCGTTCGGACTATGGTGAAAAAGTATCGGATGAAGTTGTATTATCCGTAAAGAATGTTACAGTTCCGGGGCTGATTGAGAATATCAATTTTGATTTACACAAAGGAGAGATCCTTGGATTCGGTGGTCTGTCAGAATCTGGTATGCATGAGATCGGTAAAGCAATCTTCGGTGCATCTTATGACAGAGAAGGTGAAGTTGTTCTGGCTGACGGAACACACATCAACGATATTCCTACAGCAATTAAGCACAGCATTGCTTATACATCCAAAGACCGTGATAATGAGTCAGTTGTGCTGAATCAGAGTATCGGTGACAATATCTGCTTACCATCATTAGATGAACTTGCTAATAAAGCACATATGTTAAGCGATAAGAAACGTAGAGAGTTCGCTGATAAATATGCAAAACAGATGTCTGTAAAGATGAATGATGTAAACCAGTTCGTTTCAAATCTGTCCGGTGGTAACAAACAGAAAGTTGTTCTTGCAAGATGGATTGGAAAAGATTCTGATATCGTTGTTCTGGACAGCCCTACCCGAGGAATTGACATTAAGGTAAAACAGGACATCTATCAGTTGATGAACCAGATGAGAAAGAACGGTAAATCCATCATCATGATCTCAGAAGAGTTGATGGAGCTGATTGGTATGAGTGATCGTATCATTATTATGAAAGATGGAAAAATCAGTGGAGAACTTGAACGTAATCAGAACCTGGATGAAAATGGTCTGATTTCGATGATGGTATAAGGAGGCAACTATGGGAAGTCAAGTAAGTGCAAAAACAAACGATAAGGAGCAGCAGCTTAAGAAAGCGTCTAAGATGGCGATGGTCCGTGCGCTCCTGCCAATCGTAGGATTGGTTGTTATTTTCCTGCTGTTCAATGTCCTGACAGATTTCCGTATGATGGGAAACATGTCACTGGCATTTTCGCAGGTATATGTTACAATGATTGCAGCTATGGGCGTGTTCTTCATTATGACGATGGGCGGCCTGGACTTTTCTCAGGGATCTATCCTTGGAATTGCTTCAATTGTTGTATGTATTCTTTCTAAATATGGAATTGCAGTAGCAATTCTTGGTGGTATCGTAGCCGGAGCAGCTATCGGAGCACTCAACGGATACTTCTACGTATACCGTAAGATCAAATCATTCATTGTTACAATTTGTACCATGTTCTTATTCCGTGGATTTATCAAATATATGACAACGAATGCACCTGTTTCCGGTTCTGCAACACTGATCAATTATGACAGTACAGGATTCAAAGTAGCTTGTACGGTAGTTGTTCTGGTTATTGGATTTATCGCATTCCGTTATACAAAGTTCGGAACATATTTAAAAGCAATCGGAGCCGGTGAAAAAGCAGCAATGTTCTCAGGAATCCGCACAGACAGAATGAAATTCCTCATGTATGTACTGGCAGGTGCCCTGACAGGATTTGCAGCATTTATCAACGTTATCAAAGTCGGATCTGTTACATCTTCCGGTGGTAACCAGTTAGAGACACAGATTCTGATCGCACTGGTATTAGGTGGTATGCCTATTTCCGGTGGTGCAAAGGTAAGATTTGAAAATATCGTTGTTGGATCTCTTCTTTATGTCGTACTGAACAGTGGACTGACAATGATGGGATTCTCAACACAGATGATGCAGTTGATCCAGGGAGTTGTATTCCTGATCTTCGTAGCAGTATTCGCAGACCGTGAATCACTTACAGTTATCAAATAATAAAATTATTTATTCATTACGGGCAAAGGCATTCTTTGATGTTTTTGCCCGTAATTGGTATATGGAG
>CAKRCY010000093.1:0-4529 GCA_934309195.1 uncultured Dorea sp. | reverse complement strand
ATCCTTGCACTTCTGATTTCTATCCTTTCCGTAACAGCAATTCAGGTATAGAAGGAGTGTGAAGGACAATGGCTGGATTAGATAAGATCAAAAGTCAGATCCTTGACGAGGCAAAAGTGACAGCGGATGCGAAGATCGAAGAGGCGAAAGCACAGGCAGAACAGATGAAGACCAGCGCGCAGGAAGAAGGAGCCGCACAGGCAGAACAGATCCTGAAGAAGTCTGAAACAGAAGTTGCCGCGCAGAAAGAACGTGTGAAATCAGCTATCGATCTTCAGAGAAGAACAAGACTTCTGGAAGCAAAACAGGAGATGATCGCAGAGATCATCGGGAAGGCGTATGAAAATGTCGTGAATCTTACGCCGGATGAGTATTATCAGATGCTTCTGTCTATTCTGGAAGCTTATGTACTTCCGCAGGAAGGAGAGATCTATTTCTCCGTAAAAGATCTGGAAAATATGCCGGTAGGATTTGGCAAAGAAATTGAAGAAAAAGCTCTGGCAAAAGGCGGAAAACTTACCGTGGCCGGAGCTGGCAGGGAAAATATTGAAAATGGATTCATTCTTGTGTACGGTGGTATAGAAGAGAACTGTACGATCAGGGCAATGTTCGATGCGAAGCGGGATGAAATGGCAGACATCGTTCAACGGATGCTTTTTGAATAAGATGGAGGGACAACATGAGTGAACAATATACCTATGCGGTCGCAAGAATCCGTGCCCTGGAGGTATCCTTATTTTCCAACAGTACCATCGACCAGCTGATCGCGTGTCAGAGTTATGAACAGGCATTGCAGTTCCTGGAGGAGAAAGGCTGGGGAGATACTGAAAGCAGCGGGGATGCAGAAGAAATCCTGACGAGAGAAGAAGAAAAGACGTGGGAAGTGGTCAAAGAACTGTCGATCGGAATGGAACATTTCGATGTGCTTTCTTATCCGAAGCTTTTTCATAATTTAAAGGCAGCGGTCAAGGAAGTATGTACCGGTGAGAAGAACCGGCATATCTATTATGAAGATGTGCGGATCCCGGGAGAAGAGATGCGTAAGATCGTAGAAGACAGAGACTTCGGAAAGCTTCCGGACAGTATGCGGATCGCAGGAGAAGAAGCATACGAGACACTTCTTCATACCGGAGACGGGCAGCTCTGTGATGTGATCATAGACCGGGCGGCACTGGATGCCATCTATCAGGCCGGGAAAGAGTCACCGGATAAGATCATACAGGATTATGCAGAATCTACAGTTGCAGTGGCGGATATCAAGATCGCTGTCCGGTCACAGAAGACCGCAAAATCAACAGACTTTATGAAACGGGCAATGGCAGAATGCACTTCTTTAAGTGTCAGCCAGCTCTCGAAAGCGGCACTTAGCGGCATGGATGCCATCTGTGAGTACTTAAGAGGAACGGCTTATGCAGAAGGTGCGGATGCACTGGCAGAGTCTCCGTCGGCATTCGAAAGATGGTGTGACAACCGGATCATCCAGACGATAAGCCCGGAGAAATATCATGCATTTACGATAGGACCGGTAATTGCCTATGTAATTGCAAGACAGAATGAGATTAAAACGGTACGAATCATTTTATCCGGAAAGCAGAATGAACTGCCGGATGATTCGATCCGGGAAAGGGTAAGGGAAATGTATGTATAAGATCGCAGTAGTGGGTGATTATGACAGCATCTTCGGATTCGCAGCACTGGGCCTTGATACATTTGCCGTCCAGACCCGTGAGGAAGCCGCAGAGAAATTACATCAGCTGGCACAGGGTGGATATGGGATCATCTATATCACAGAGAAGCTTGCCGCTGAGTTAACGCATGAGATAGAAAAATATCAGGAACAGGTCACACCGGCGATCATTCAGATCCCGGGTATCGCCGGAAATACAGGCGCCGGGGTTGCGGGTGTGAAGAAATCGGTGGAGCAGGCTGTCGGTTCCGATATTATATTTGGCAGCTAAAGGAGGTTGATTCGTCCGTATGAGTACAGGAACGATTAAAAAAGTAGCAGGACCGCTGGTCATTGCAGAAGGTATGCGTGACGCAAATATGTTTGATGTGGTACGTGTAAGCCGCCAGCGTCTGATCGGAGAGATTATAGAGATTCACGGAGATGAGGCATCCATCCAGGTATACGAAGAGACATCGGGACTTGGACCTGGAGAGCCGGTAGAGTCCATGGGTGTACCAATGTCAGTAGAACTTGGTCCCGGACTGATCACAAGCATATACGATGGAATCCAGAGACCACTGGATGACATTATGAAGATCTCCGGAAATAACTTAAAGCGAGGCGTGGAAGTTGCTTCGTTAAAACGTGATAAGAAATGGGAATTTGTACCGGTCGCAAAAGCCGGCGATGAGGTCGAAGCAGGTGACGTACTCGGAACTGTGCAAGAGACCATCGTTGTACAGCAGAAGATCATGGTTCCTTATGGAGTAAAAGGAACGGTAAAAGAGATCAAAGCCGGAACATTTACCGTAGAAGAAGTGGTAGCAGTGATCGCTACCGAAAAAGGTGACAAAGAACTGACGATGATGCAGAGATGGCCGGTACGAAAGGGCCGTCCGTATCAGAAGAAGCTGCCGCCGGTAAAACCACTGGTAACCGGTCAGCGTGTAATCGATACATTCTTCCCGATTGCCAAAGGTGGTGTAGCAGCCGTTCCGGGGCCTTTCGGAAGCGGTAAGACAGTTATCCAACACCAGTTGGCTAAGTGGGCAGAGGCAGATATCGTGGTTTATATCGGATGCGGAGAACGTGGTAATGAGATGACCGATGTTCTGAACGAATTTCCGGAACTGAAAGACCCGAAGACCGGACAGTCCCTGATGGAAAGAACCGTATTGATCGCAAATACATCGGATATGCCGGTTGCAGCCCGTGAGGCTTCCATCTATACCGGAATCACGATCGCAGAATATTTCCGTGACATGGGATATTCTGTAGCGCTGATGGCAGATTCTACATCCCGTTGGGCAGAGGCACTTCGAGAGATGTCAGGACGTCTGGAAGAGATGCCTGGTGAGGAAGGTTACCCGGCATACTTAGGTTCCCGTCTGGCGCAGTTCTATGAAAGAGCAGGACACGTGGTATCTCTTGGAAAAGAGGGAAGAGAAGGTGCACTTTCCGTTATCGGAGCCGTATCTCCTCCGGGTGGTGATATCTCCGAACCGGTATCACAGGCAACCCTTCGTATTGTAAAGGTATTCTGGGGACTGGATTCCGCACTTGCATATAAGAGACATTTCCCTGCCATCAACTGGCTGACCAGTTATTCACTGTATGTTGACAATATGGCAAACTGGTTTAATGAAGAAGTGGCAGCAGACTGGATGGAAGACCGTCAGAAGATGATGACAATCCTTCAGGAAGAAGCCGAGTTAAATGAGATCGTACAGATGGTAGGTATGGATGCCCTGTCACCGACCGACCGTCTGAAGATGGAAGCGGCAAGATCCATCCGTGAGGACTTCTTACATCAGAATTCCTTCCACGAGATTGACACCTACACGCCGCTTCGCAAGCAGTATCTGATGATGAAACTGGTACTGGCATTTTATGAGAAATCTGTCGACGCACTGAACAAGGGTGCAGACATGAATGCACTGATCGCCATGCCGGTAAGAGAAAAGATCGGACGTTATAAATATACAACAGATGCCGATATCGAAAGCGAATATAAGAATGTAGAAGAAGAACTGGATAAAGAAGTTGCGGCTGCATTCGGGAAGGAGGACTTCTAAATTATGCCAAAAGAATATAGAACCATACAGGAAGTTGCCGGACCTCTGATGCTGGTACGCGGCGTTGAAAATGTAGCCTATGACGAATTAGGTGAGATTGAGCTTGCAAGTGGTGAGAAGCGCCGCTGCAAGGTTCTGGAGATCAATGGAAATGATGCACTGGTGCAGTTATTCGAAAGTGCCACAGGTATCAACTTAAGTAACAGTAAAGTACGTTTTCTGGGACGAAGCATGGAGCTGGGTGTATCAGAAGATATGCTTGGACGTGTCTTTGACGGACTGGGCCGCCCGATCGACGACGGCCCGGAGATCCTGCCGGATGAAAGACGTGATATCAACGGACTTCCTATGAACCCGGCGGCAAGAAGCTATCCGGAAGAGTTCATCCAGACCGGTGTATCGGCTATTGACGGACTGAACACACTGGTGCGTGGGCAGAAGCTTCCAATCTTCTCGGCATCCGGACTTCCACATGCCAACCTGGCAGCGCAGATCGCAAAGCAGGCAAAGGTACGCGGAAGCAACGAGAAATTCGCCGTAGTATTTGCCGCTATGGGTATTACTTTCGAAGAGTCCAACTTCTTCGTAGAATCCTTCAAAGAGACAGGAGCCATCGACAGAACGGTACTGTTCGTCAATCTGGCAAATGACCCGGCCATCGAGCGTATTTCCACACCGCGTATGGCACTGACGGCAGCCGAGTATCTGGCATTCGAAAAAGATATGCACGTACTGGTAATCATGACGGACATTACCAACTACGCAGATGCACTCCGTGAAGTGTC
>CAKRCY010000092.1:0-4589 GCA_934309195.1 uncultured Dorea sp. | reverse complement strand
GCATACGAAGAATTACAGAATCAGGCAGCAGGAGTTAAGACAGTCTATCTTCGTTATACAGCGCTTCCAAGTGAAGAACAAAAGAAGCAGATGGGTGACTTTATCAAGAAGAAATACGGTGCCGGAGACATCAAATGGGTTATGGCAGAAGACAAGGCACTGATCGGCGGATTTATCCTGCAGGTTGACGGAAAAGAATATGACTACAGTGTGCAGGGCCGTCTGAACCGTTTACAGCGGAAATTAACGAATTAACATGGAGGTGAAGGAATTGAGTGCAATCAGCTCAGATGAAATTATCTCTATATTAAAAGAAGAGATAAAGAATTATGACGTAATAAGCAGAGATCAGGAAGTTGGTACTGTCATCTCTGTTGGTGATGGAATCGCCTCCGTATACGGAATCGACCACGCAATGTATGGTGAGATCGTCACATTGGAGACAGGTCTTAAGGGCATGGTACAGGACATCAAGGAAAACGAGATCAGTTGTATCCTGTTCGGAGATGATTCAGAGATTAAACAGGGCACAAAAGTGTGCCGTACAGGTAAAAAGGCAGGTATTCCGGTAGGAGAGGGTTATATCGGAAGGATCGTAGATGCTCTTGGAGCACCGATTGACGGAAAGGGTGAGATCAAAGCCGACGGATACCGTCCGGTAGAGAATGAGGCACCTGGAATCGTTGAACGTAAGTCGGTAAGCGTTCCGCTTGAAACAGGTATCCTTTCTATTGATTCCATGTTCCCGATCGGACGTGGACAGAGAGAGTTGATCATCGGTGACAGACAGACCGGTAAGACATCTATTGCAACCGATACGATCATCAACCAGAAAGGAAAAGATGTCATCTGTATCTATGTAGCCATCGGACAGAAAGCATCAACCGTAGCAAGACTTGTAAATGACTTAAAAGCACATGACGCACTGGATTACACCACAGTATTCTGCTCAACAGCCAGTGAGTGTGCACCACTTCAGTATATTGTACCGTATTCGGCAACAGCACTTGCGGAGTATTTCATGTATCAGGGAAAAGATGTATTGATCGTATATGATGATCTTTCCAAACATGCGGTAGCTTACCGTGCCATTTCTCTGTTACTTGGACGTTCACCTGGACGAGAAGCTTATCCTGGTGATGTATTCTACTTACATTCAAGACTGCTTGAACGAAGCAGCCGATTAAGCGAGGAAGCAGGCGGTGGTTCTATCACAGCACTTCCGATCATTGAGACACAGGCAGGAGATGTATCTGCATACATTCCTACGAACGTTATTTCTATCACAGACGGACAGATCTTCTTAGAGAGTGACCTGTTCAATGCCGGTATGCGTCCGGCCGTTAACGTTGGTCTTTCTGTATCCCGTGTAGGTGGAGCCGCACAGACAAAGGCAATGAAGAAAGCCAGTGGTAGTGTCCGTATCGACCTGGCACAGGCAAGAGAGATGGAATCATTTACCCAGTTCAGTTCAGACCTTGACGATGCAACAAAGAATCAGCTGAAATACGGAAGCTGTCTGACAGAACTGTTAAAACAGCCGCTGGGACGTCCGTTAAGTCTTCATGAGCAGGTGATCACACTTTGTGTCGCTACGAATAAACTGATGCTTGATATTGATACAAAGAAGATCAAAGAATTCCAGATGGATATGCTTGCGTTCTTTGACAGAGAACATAAAGAAATCGGCAAAGCGATCGACGAGAAGAAAGTTCTGGATGATGAACTGAAAGAGCAGATTCTTGCAGCAGCAAAGGAATTCAAGGAAAGAAGATAAGCGGGTGTAGCTATGGCAAATGCAAAAGAGATTAAGGAAAGAATGGCCAGCATCGAAGAGACGAGAAAGATAACAAATGCCATGTATCTGATCTCTTCTTCGAAGATGAAACAGGCCAAGAAAAAGCTTGCTGACACAGAACCTTTTTTCTATGCCATGCAGGCAGAGATCGCCAGAATTTTGCGGCATGTGCCGGATATGCACAGCCAGTTTTTTGATGGCCGTGAGAGTATCCCGGCTGAGGAAAGAAAGATTGGCTATATCGTTGTAACTGCTGATAAAGGACTTGCCGGAGCATATAACCATAACGTGATCAAGGCAACCGAAGAACTGTTAAAGAAACCGGGAAAACATAAATTATTCGTACTTGGAGAAGCCGGAAGACAGTACTTTGCCAAGAGGGAAGGAATTGAGATGGATACTCAGTTCCGTTATACCGTCCAGAATCCAACATTACACAGATCAAGAGTCATTTCTTCAGAGATGGTAGAACAGTTCAGGAATGGAGATCTGGACGAGATTCACATCATATACACACGTATGGTCAATGCTATGACAGCGGAGACTGAGGAACAGAAGCTTCTTCCTATGAAGAAGACGACCTTCCTTCCGGAAGATATGCCGGTTCTTGTCGGGACCGGATTGTATCAGGAAGATATGGTGTTCTGGCCATCCACACACAGTGTGATGGCGAACATTGTTCCGAACTACATCAACGGTATCGTATATGGATGCCTGGTAGAGGCCTACTGCAGTGAGCATAATGCCAGAATGCAGGCAATGCAGAATGCAACAGACAGTGCAACAGATATGCTGAACGAATTAAATATTACTTACAACCGTGTCCGCCAGGCAGACATCACACAGGAACTGACAGAGATCATCGGCGGAGCCAATGCACAAAAACGGAAGTAGGATACAGGCGTTCGCAGATGGCGAGATTGTATATAGAACAAATAATAACCACGAAATAATAAAAAAGAAAGTGGGCAGCAGTAATATGACAAAAGGAAGAATCGTACAGGTCATGGGACCTGTTGTAGACGTAGAATTTAATAATAGAGAAGAACTTCCATTTATCAAAGATGCCCTGGAAGTAGACAACGGCGGAAAACGCTGTGTCATGGAAGTTGCCCAGCATGTAGGTAACAACATTGCACGTTGTATCATGCTGGCTTCCAGTGAAGGTCTGCAGAAGGGAATGGAAGTTACCGCTACCGGAGCTGGTATCAAAGTGCCGGTAGGTGAGAAGACTCTGGGACGTCTGTTCAATGTACTTGGAGAGACGATCGATAACGGAGAACCAATTAAAGACAGCGAAGAATGGGTTATCCACAGAAAAGCACCAAGCTTCGAAGAACAGAGCCCGGCTGTCGAAGTATTAGAGACAGGAATCAAGGTCATTGACCTTCTGACACCTTATGCAAAAGGTGGTAAGATCGGTCTGTTCGGTGGTGCCGGTGTAGGTAAGACCGTACTGATCCAGGAGCTGATCCATAACATCGCAACAGAGCATGGTGGATATTCCATCTTCACCGGTGTCGGAGAGCGTTCCCGTGAAGGTAATGACTTATGGACAGAGATGAGAGAATCAGGGGTACTTGATAAGACAGCCCTGGTATTCGGACAGATGAATGAACCACCTGGATCTCGTATGCGTGTCGCTGAGACCGGACTTACAATGGCAGAATATTTCCGTGATGTAGAGCACCAGAACGTGCTTCTCTTCATCGATAATATTTTCCGTTTCGTGCAGGCTGGTTCAGAAGTATCCGCACTTCTCGGACGTATGCCGTCAGCCGTAGGTTATCAGCCGACGCTGGCAAACGAAATGGGTGCCCTTCAGGAACGTATCGCTTCTACAAAGAACGGATCTGTAACATCTGTACAGGCCGTATACGTACCAGCCGATGACTTGACTGACCCGGCGCCTGCAACAACATTCTCACATCTGGATGCAACAACCGTACTTTCCAGAAAGATCGTTGAACAGGGTATCTACCCGGCTGTAGATCCACTGGATTCGACATCCCGTATCCTGGAGCCTGCAGTTGTAGGTGAAGAACATTATCAGGTAGCACGTAAGGTACAGGAGATCCTTCAGAAATACAAAGAGTTACAGGACATCATTGCAATCCTTGGTATGGAAGAATTATCCGAAGAGGATAAGCTGACAGTAGCCCGTGCAAGAAAGATCCAGAAATTCCTGTCACAGCCATTCTCAGTAGCTGAGACATTTACAGGTGTTCCTGGAAAATATGTTCCACTGAAAGAGACTGTTCGTGGATTCAAAGCGATCATCGACGGAGAGATGGATGAATATCCGGAAAATGCATTCTTCAATGTAGGTACGATCGAAGACGTGATCGCGAAAGCGAAGGCAGAAGGAGTGGCTTAGTATGAGCACATTTTCATTGAAAATTATATCTACGGATAAGGTCTTCTACGATGGCAAATGTGAATATCTGGTCATCCCGACGATCGACGGGGAGAAAGGTATTCTGGCTCATCATGAGAACATGGTCATCGCAGTGGAGATCGGAGAACTGCGTTTCCGTAAGCCGGACGGCGAGTGGGTAACAGCAGTTGTATCCAAGGGATTTGCAGAGATCGTGAATAACCGTGCTTCTGTTCTGGTCAATACGGCAGAACGTCCGGAAGACATCGATGTGAAGCGTGCGGAGGAAGCAAAGGAACGTGCCGAAGAGCAGCTTCGTCAGAAGCAGAGCATTCAGGAGTATTATCTGTCACAGGCTTCTATGGCCCGTGCCATGACAAGACTGAAAGCGTCCAGAAACAGACGCGGGGATAT
>CAKRCY010000091.1:0-4778 GCA_934309195.1 uncultured Dorea sp. | reverse complement strand
TAAGCCGATGATCGGACTCGAACCGATAACCTGCTGATTACAAATCAGCTGCTCTGCCAATTGAGCCACATCGGCATTCTACCTAATTACTTAGGTAATGACTCCAACGGGAATCGAACCCGTGTTACCGCCGTGAAAGGGCGATGTCTTAACCGCTTGACCATGGAGCCATATCTCAGTCACTGTTTCGTGTTTTTATTTCTCTTGCGTGACCGAGATTTATAATATCATAACGCAATATCTTTTGCAAGTGTTTTTTTGAATTTTTTTTATTTTTTTCAAAAAAACTTATTTTTGTGTATTTTCCGCCTTTTTTTCGGAGTGTACTATTCTTCTATTTCACGTTCATCATTGGCAACTCTTTCAATATGCATTGCCAGATATCCCGTCTCTACTTCTTCAAGCTTTACTCCCAGACTCGTACCTACCCGGTCGCAGACGACTTGTGCCATCCCAAATGATTCCGGGAATTTCACTTCCATATAGTCGTTCATATTCACCTTCAGCTTCTCGCCGCTTAAGGCTCTTGCCACCATATAACGGATATGATTCATCAGACGGTTGTAAGATAATGATGCAATATCGATTGGTTTTCCGATTGCTTCTTCTACCATACTGATGCATTCCCTGACAGATCTTGCCATCTGCATTGCCTGTGATACTTTCTCGTCTTCTATTGCCGAATGGATATGGAGTGCTACATATCCGATCTCGTCGTCTTCTATATCGATCTGAAACTGTTTTTTCAAAAGAGGCCGGATACTTTCCGCCGCCTTGAATTCCATATGGAATAACACACGGATGTCTTCTGTGAGCGGATTACTAATCTGCTCATGATTCTGAATACGTTTTACTGCAAATGCAATATGGTCAGCAAGTGGGAACAGTACCATACGGTCAATCTTCCCAAATACCCTTTCCGCCTCGTCGAGCACAGCATTCGTCAGTTCCAGAAATTCCGGTGCGATAGACTTTACGATTTCTTTTGCCCCGCCCCGCTCTTTATATTTTTGGAGAGAATATAAACGGTCTTCTGGTCTTACTTCGATTCTTTCTGCAACTTTTCTGCCGAATCCTACTCCCTTTCCCATGATCAGGACTTCTTTATGATCGTCCTGATGGATGGCTATTACGGTATTATGATTTAAAACTTTCTCTATCCTGTACATCATATCCCCACTTGTATCTCCACATTACATTCTTTTACGCTTCGTAGACATCAATTGCGAAAAGCTCATCCCCTGCCTTGATCTCTCCTTCATTCAGAAGGCGGATCTTCTGGTTATCTTCAAGCTCTGTACAGAGAACCGGTGATGCTACAGATGGTGCATTTGCTTTCAGGTAATCTAGATCCAGCTTCAGCATCGGATCACCCTTCTTCACCGTCTGTCCGTTCTCAACGAAGCATTCAAATCCTTTTCCGTCCAGTTTTACGGTATCGATACCGACATGGATCAGAAGGCTCACTCCGGACTCTGTCATGAATCCGATCGCATGCTTGGTATCGAATACGAAACATACTTCTCCATCTTCCGGTGCTCTTACGATCGCATCTTCCGGTGTTACAACAGCACCGTCACCCATCATACGTCCGGCAAATGCTTCGTCCGGCGTTGTGGAAAGGTCTGCCGCAACTCCTGTGATCGGACTTGAGATCACGATTGTATCTACAATTTTCTTTTCTTCTGCTTTGGTTTCTATTTTATCATCTTCTGATATGTTCTGACCAGTACTTTCTGCGTCTTTCTGAGGCTCATACAGCTCTTTTGGCGCATGTTCCAGATAGTCTTCCAGGTTCGCCTTAATAACCGTCACGCCCGGTCCGTAAATAACCTGTACACCCTGTCCGCGATGAACCACGCCGGATGCACCTGTTGCTTTCAAAATTCCGTCATTTACCAGATCTGCATTGCTTACCGTACAACGAAGTCTTGTCGCACAGCAGTCTACGTCTTCGATATTCGCAGATCCGCCAAGCCCTCTTGTAATTTCCGCACTAAGCGAATCTTCGGAAGTTCCTTCTGTACCTGCTTCTGCTTTTCCTGCTTTTTTTGCATTGACGTCTGCTTTTGTATAAAGCTTTGTCTCTGCATCATCATCTTCACGTCCCGGTGTCTTAAGATCTAACTTCTTGATCAGGAATGAGAAGATAAAGTAATACAGGAAGAAATAGATAATTCCTACCGGAATGATTCTGATCCAGCTTGTCTTCGCATTTCCCTGAAGGATACCGAATAACAGAAGATCTAAGAATCCGCCGGAAAATGTCAGTCCTACCGCAATATTCAGGATATGCGCAATCATATATGCACTACCTGCAAGTACAACCTGCACTGCGAACAGAACCGGTGCCACGAACAGGAACGAGAACTCCAGAGGCTCTGTGATACCTGTTAACATACATGTCAGTGCTGCGGAAAGAAGCAGTCCGCCTGCCGCTTTTTTCTTTTCTGGTTTTGCCGTACGGTACATAGCAAGTGCCGCTCCCGGAAGTCCGAAGATCATGAAGATGAACTCACCGGAGAAATATCTTGTCGCATCTGCGCTGAAATGTGTAATATTGGCAGAATCAGCAAGCTGTGCGAAGAAGATATTCTGACCACCCTGGATCAGTTTTCCGCCAACTTCCATCGTTCCGCCGACAGCTGTCTGCCAGAACGGAAGGTAGAACACATGATGCAGTCCGAATGGGATCAGCGCACGTTTTACAATACCAAAGATCAGTGTTCCGAAATATCCGGTTCCTGTTACCAGACCGCCCAGTGCATAGATGCCGTTCTGCACAACCGGCCATACGAAATACATTGCGATTCCGACGAACATATAAGTAATTGTTGAAATGATCGGTACGAATCTTGAACCGCCAAAGAACGATAATGCATTAGGCAGTACGATCTTGTGGAAACGGTTATGAAGTGCCGCAACTCCAAGTCCTACAATAATACCGCCGAACACACCCATCTGCAGTGTATTGATTCCACATACAGAAGCGATCGTTCCTTCAAGGACATTCTCGGAAATGGTTCCGTCAGCTGCGATCTTCCCGCTGATTTCCAGCATACTGTTGACGGAAATATGCATAACAAAGTATGCGATCAATGCTGATAATGCTGCAACTTCTTTTTCCTTCTTTGCCATTCCGATGGCTACACCAACGGCAAAGATCAGTGGAAGATTGTCGAAGATC
This sequence comes from uncultured Dorea sp., assembly GCA_934309195.1. Lineage (GTDB taxonomy): Bacteria > Bacillota > Clostridia > Lachnospirales > Lachnospiraceae > Dorea_A. Next base: position 1,591 of record CAKRCY010000091.1, on the reverse strand, counting down.
GCACTTCCGACCTTGTTCATAATGATCAGCAGCGAATGAAGGATTGTTCCCTCTCCCAGGATTCCCTGCAGTCCATAAGTTGCAATGGTTGTGGCATTGGTAAATGAACTGCCAAGGCCAAGAAGCAATCCTGCTACCGGAAGGATCGCGATCGGGAGCATGAAGCTGCGCCCTACTCTTTGCAATACGCCAAAGATTTTGTCTTTCATATTTTTCTCCTTTTCTTTGTACGTGTATCTATGCATAGTCTTTCCTTTTTATTAACTTATTAACAGAAAAAAGGCACTAACTCTGCATAAATACATTTAATAATTTACACATAGTTAATGCCTCGTTCATCGTTTACTAACAAGTAACATACTATATTAATATAATACTCTTTTCTACATTTCCTGTCAAGATTAACTTCTACAATTTTCTCACGGAATTACCATCATTTATTCTCACCGGAAAACGGTATGCATAATTTTTTGTCTGCCAGTCTTCATCATCCATCATACGTAACAGATGATTCCCCGTAATATGTCCCAGCTTGTTTTTCGGGTGTATGGCGGACAGTAATTTAACATCTGTATTATCCATCAGCTCCGCATCATCAAAAGATACGACCGACAGATCTTCCGGAACATGTATCCCTCTCTCATCCAGGAATTCCAAATACACTCTCGCCACTTCATCATTATAGATCATCATTGCTGTACACTCTCTGGTGTGCCGGTAAAGATGAATAAGTCCTTTCTTGCTGAACTTGTCTTCCATCTCTCTGGTAGAATACCATCTGATGCAGTCATCGTCATATTTAATTCCATAATCCGACAGACATTGGATGAACCCCTTATAGCGTGCAATCCCCTGCATATCGTCATATTTCAGGATCCCTCCGATCTTCCTGTGTCCGTGTTCGATCAGCGTCTTTGTCAGTTCATAGGCCGATCTGGTGTCCGACATCTCTACACTGTCAAAGACCATATTTTCATAATGATTGTGGATAAAGATCGTCGGTATATTCCGCTTCTTAATTTCTTCAAACAGACGCAGATTCGGATTCGGAAATGCAGAACGTGATCCTTCAATGATCAGACCTGAGACATTATTCTTCAGCATACTCTCCAGATAAATCGCCTCATCGTTCAGACGGTTCTTGGTAACTGCCACATCGATACGATATCCCTTTTCACTCAGGGACGCTTCTATGCCATCATACACCTCCGGGAAGAGATATTCCGAATAATAACTAAGCAGCAGTCCTACTCTCGGCCGGTCATCATCTATCATCTGTCCTTCATAAGATACATATGTCCCGCTTCCCCTCACCCGGGTGATCAGTCCTTCTTCTTCCAGCTGCTGCAAAGCCGTTCTTACTGTCTGCCTGGAATATCCGAACTTCTTCTGCAGGCTCGGCTCTGATGGAAATTTATCCATATTCTTGATCACACCGCTGGTGATCAAGGTATGTGCCCAGTTATATAATTTTTGATATTTCAGGCCTTCCTGATTCGTGTTCTTCATAAATGCTCCATATACCAATTACGGGCAAAAACATCAAAGAATGCCTTTGCCCGTAATGAATAAATAATTTTATTATTTGATA
>CAKRCY010000090.1:0-4850 GCA_934309195.1 uncultured Dorea sp. | reverse complement strand
TTACCAGGTCCAACACCAAGTGCCGGTTTTCCTGAAGAGTATGCAGATTTAACCATTCCAGGACCACCTGTTGCAAGAATCTCATCTGCATCTTTCATAACTGTTGTTGTCAGCTCCAATGAAGGAACATCAATCCATCCGATGATTCCTTCCGGTGCTCCGGCTTTTACTGCTGCATCAAGAACAACTTTCGCTGCTGCAATTGTACATGCCTTTGCTGCCGGGTGTGGGCTGATGATGATTGCATTTCTTGTTTTCAAACAGATCAATGTTTTGAAGATTGCTGTTGATGTCGGGTTTGTAGTTGGGATAACCGCTGCTACCAGTCCAACTGGTTCTGCAATCTTTTTAATTCCGTACGCTTTGTCTTCTTCGATCACGCCGCATGTCTTGTCATTTTTATACTTGTTATAAATGTACTCAGCTGCGTAATGGTTTTTGATAATCTTATCTTCTACAAGACCACGTCCTGTCTCTTCTACTGCCATCTTAGCGAGTGGGATACGCATCTTATTTGCTGCCATCGCTGCTTCAAAAAAGATCTTGTCTACCTGTTCCTGTGTATAGGTAGCAAATTTTTTCTGAGCTTCTCTCATTGCTTTCATCTTAGCTTCGAGAGCTTCTACGTTGTCAATAATCTCTGGTACTACATTCTCTTTTTTCTTTGTCGCCATGTTGATTATCCTCCTGTGAGTTTTTGTTTGTTTTCGATGGTCTTAGTATAACTGCTTGTTAATTCTTTGTCAATAACTTTTTGATATTTTTTTCACATATTTGATAATTCTTTAACAGGTTGCTTTTCCCACCTCTTTCTTTATACACAAAGAAGCTGCCGCCGGCAGCTTCTTCTGTACACATTGATATTTAAAAACCTTCCAGTTTGTGCTCAGTATGTAACAGCATGTGTGATTTCGGCGAATTTGGTTTTACAAAATATTCTTCATACATTTTCCGTACATCATGATTTTCATGTGAAAATCTGCGTTTTGCATTCTCATCCAGATGATAGAGTTTACGTCCTCTTTCGTATGCCATCTCCCTTCCATCATGAATCGGCTGTCCACCGCCGCCTACACATCCTCCAGGACAAGCCATTACTTCTACAAAGTCATAATGTACTTCCCCTTTGTTGATACGGTCCAGAAGTGCCCGCGCATTGCCCAGACCACTAACTGCAGCTGTTCTGACAGTTACATTGTCAATCTGGAAATCCGCCTCCTGGATTCCCTCATTCTCATTGAATCCGGTGCTTCTTACCGCTTTAAATGCATCTTCCGGCGGATTCTCACTCTTAAGCAGATAGTATGCCGTACGAAGAGCTGCCTCCATAACACCTCCTGTTGCACCAAAAATTACACCTGCTCCTGTTCCATCCTGCATCGGCCGGTCACTTTCTATATCTGACAGTGTATCCGGACTGATATGCGCTGATTTGATCATCTTTGTCAGTTCTCTTGTCGTAATAACTGTATCAACATCATGTCCTGCATATTCCTGATAGAACAGTTCCATCTCCTTTTCTTCTTTTTTTGCCACACATGGCATTACTGATACTGTGTAAATCCTCTGCGGAGATACTCCAAGTTTCTCTGCAAAGTAAGTCTTCATCACAGCTCCGAACATCTGCTGCGGTGATTTCGCCGTTGAAAGCTGTCTCACCAGATGTGGATACTGCGATTTGATAAATCTAAGCCATCCCGGACAACAGGAAGTAAACATCGGACGCTCTTTCAATTCCCCTGCAGTAAATCTGTGCAAAAATTCCGTCCCTTCTTCCATAATTGTCAAGTCAGCTGAAAATGTGGTGTCAAACGCATAGTCGACTCCCATTCTCTTCAAAGCGTCAAGGATCTTTCCAACTGTTGCTTCATCATCAGAAAGTCCGAATTCTTCACCCCATGCTGTTCTGACAGCCGGAGCTACCTGTGCAACTACAATCTTGTCCGGATCTGCAATTGCATCCCATATATCTTCTGTATCATCTCTCACTCTTAATGCACCAACCGGGCAATGTGTAATACACTGTCCGCATAATGCGCAGTCAGCTTCTTCTATTGTCCTGTGGCCAGCCACATTGATCGTAGTTCTTGATCCTGTTCCTTCCACATCCCATACGCCAAGTCCCTGTACTTTTTCACAAACCTGTACGCAGCGCATGCATTTAATACACTTGGAAGAATCCCTGATCAATGGGAACTCTTTATTCCATGGTTGTCTTTCAATTTCCATTTTAAATGGAATATCTATAATATTCAGATCATTTGCAACTGTCTGCAGACTACAGTTTCCACTTCTGGAACAGGTAACACATTCACAGTCATGCTGCGAAAGGATCAGTTCTACCGTTGTTCTTCTGTGTCTCCTGACTTTCGGACTATTCGTATGAATGACCATACCTTCTTTTGCGACATTATTGCATGAAGTGATAAGTTTCTCTTTTCCTTCTAATTCCACCACACAGACACGACAGGCTGCAATTTCATTGATTCCTTTTAAATAACAAAGTTTCGGAATGGGAATTCCATTCTGGGCTGCAGCTTCCATGATCGTGGTATTCTCTTTTACCGTTATCTCTCTTCCATCTATTGTAAGATTTACCATAATGTCTCTCTGCCTCCCTTAAATATACCGTATCCGAAGTGATCACAGCGAAGGCATCTTCCTGCTTCCTGTTTCGCTTCTTTTTCTGTCATACAATTTTCCACTGCCTCAAAATCGCAGACTCTTTCACACGCTTCTCTTTCTGTAAGATTTACTCTTCCGCAAGGTGTACGATCATCCAGATGTGCTTCCGGAATTTCAACATCACAGGAAATCTCATGATGATATCCAAGATACTCATCAATATTAGCTGCTACAACTTTTGCTGCTGCAATTGCCTTAATAACTGAAGCCGGTCCACTCGCACAGTCCCCTCCGGCAAATACACCCGGAAGATTCTCAAATGCTCCTGTGCTTTTGGTAACAATTTTACCACGTTCAACCGGAATACCGGCCTGTTCAAAGTGATGTGTTTCGATATTCTGTCCGATTGCTACGATTAATACATCGCATGGTATGTAAATATCTTCTTCACCTGTAGGTTTGATGCTTGCTCTTCCGTCTCTGATCGAGCTCACCATCTGAGGAGTCACATAGATTCCTTTCACATGATGATTCTCATCTACATCAATGGATGCCGGTGCTTTCAATGTCTGTAATTCAATACCTTCTGCAACCGCTCCGTCTATTTCTCCCGGAAGTGCAGTCATATCCGCAACCCTTCGTCTGTAAACGATACTTACTTTCTTTGCCCCCAGACGTTTTGCTGTACGGACTGCATCCATAGATACGTTACCTCCACCGATAACAGCAACTTCTTTTCCTGTCAGATCCATAATCTGGTTCTTTCCTACGTTACGCAGGAACTGTACAGCTGATAATATTCCGTCTGCATCTTCATTTTCTAATCCTAATTTTTTATCTGTACTTGCCCCGATTGTAATCAGAACAACATCATATTCCTGTCTCAATTGCTGGATCGTAATATCCTGACCGATCTTCAGACCATTTTTCACCTGTACACCTGTCTTCAGAATCGCACGGATATCATCGTCAAGTCTGTCTTTCGGAAGTCTGTAGTTCGGAATACCATAACGAAGCATTCCTCCTAATTCCGGAAGCATCTCATATACAGTTGTCTGATGTCCCATTAACTGCAGATAATAAGCGGCACTCAGACCACCAGGTCCTCCACCAAGGATTGCGATCTTCTTTCCTGTATCTGGTGCACACTGCGGAGGATCAACTTCTCCTGCAAAATCTGCTGCTACACGTTTTAATCCACGGATATTAATAGAATCATCCACCATATTTCTTCTACATCTTGCTTCACATGGATGTTCACAGATAAATCCACATGTGGTCGGGAACGGATTATCTTTTCTCAGCAGACGGATCGCATCTGCATATCTTCCTTCCCCTACCAGTGCAACATATCCCGGAATATCTACATGTGCAGGACATAAAGATACACATGGTACCGGCTGATTATAGGTACAGGTACATCTTCCGTTCTGAATATGTTCAACGTAATCATCACGATAACCGATCAGTCCTTTGTATACCATATTGGCAGCCTCATATCCGATTGCACAATCTGCTGATTCCATGATTGAAAGTGCGGTCTGCTCCATAATATCCAACGTCTTCATAGTTGCTTTTCCATCCAGTACTTCACGGATGAAATTGTTCAATTGACCTAATCCAATACGGCAAGGTACACATTTTCCACAAGTCTGTGCATGACATAACTCAAGAAATGCTCTTGCCATATCTACAGGACATAATCCCGGAGGACTTGATTCGATTCTTCTTTCCAGATCCTTATAAAGGCCTTCCATTACGATCTTTGCTCTTTTTGGAGAGGCAATTTCCAGTCTGCTCATTCTTTATTCCCTACCTTCCATCTGTTTGTTTTCAATTTATAGTATATATGAATTGTAATTATCAGTTTATTACACAATTCAACTTAAATGTGATATCGGTATTATATCATTTATTTGATAATTTGTAATCATATTTGTTAATAGTAGTAAATTTAACGCTATAGTCAGATTTTTAACAAATCTTTAAACATCCGTTTTTACAGAAATTCTGTCTGGCACTCTTCCTGTATTTTTTACGCAAAAAAACCTCACACATGATTGTGTGAGGTTTTCAATGCTTTTATTGACTTCTAACTATACAAGTTCGATCAGAACTTCCATAGCTGCATCACCTTTACGCTGCCCGATCTTAACGATTCTTGTGTATCCACCGTTACGATCTGCATACTTAGGAGCGATCTCATCGAATAATTTTGCTACGAG
>CAKRCY010000089.1:0-4875 GCA_934309195.1 uncultured Dorea sp. | reverse complement strand
CAGACCTTTACAAAGTAGAGGAGTAATCATATCTGATTAGCAATAGAATAGTATAAATCATGACTCCCGCAGATTCGTAAGAATCTGTGGGAGTTTTTTGTACGTCTTGACAAATCAGCTTAAAAATGATAAAAATATTACTATATGAATAATGAGACTAGATAGAGGCGCAGGTTTCATCAGTAAGACAGAATCATGGATCAAGGGATATCTGTTCTGTTTGAAAGGGAAAACTGCCGAAGAAAGATATCATCCCTTAAGAGTCAGACTCGAGATATACTTTCTGGGACGTAACAGAATATGTTGCGGACTGTCACTTCAGTGGAGCGCTATCAGAGTATATAAAAGCTATAAGAGTTTGAAAATATATAAATCTGTAATTGGAATTATGTAAGGATATGTAAGTATTAAAAGTTATGTCTGCCTTATAAGATGATATATGCCATGCGCAATCCACAAAGGGAATTGTTCATGGTATTTTTGTATACAAAAGTATATATTACAAAACGAAGGAGAGAGTTATGAGAAAAAGTAAGAAATTATTCTTTGCTGTACTCACCTGTCTGTTGATTTTTACCTGCGGTGCAGTTACTGTATTCGCAGCAGACGGCGGGAAAGAGTATGTGCCAAAGATGTATGCATCATTTTGGGCGCTGATACCGCCGGTTGTGGCAATCGCTCTGGCATTGATCACGAAAGAAGTGTATAGTTCGCTGTTTATCGGAATTGCGATCGGAGGAATTTTCTGGTCAGATTTTCACGCCGAAAAAGCAGTGCTGCATGTATTTGAAGATGGAATCGTAGGAGTTCTGACAGACAGTTACAATATGGGAATTCTGGTATTCCTGGTGATTCTTGGAATCATGGTCTGCATGATGAACAAGGCCGGAGGATCTGCAGCGTTCGGACGATGGGCAAGCATCCATATCAAGACGAGAGTCGGAGCACAACTTGCAACGATCGTACTGGGAGTGCTGATCTTTATCGATGATTATTTTAACTGTCTGACGGTTGGAAGTGTTATGCGTCCGATTACAGATAAGCATAATGTATCACGTGCAAAACTGGCATACCTGATCGATGCAACAGCAGCGCCGGTATGTATCATCGCACCGATTTCATCATGGGCTGCGGCCGTAACCGGATTCGTAAAAGGGGAAGACGGATTTTCAATATTTATGCGTGCAATTCCGTATAACTATTATGCATTACTTACCATTCTTGCAATGGTTCTGATCGTAGTTCTTAAGATTGATTATGGTCCGATGAAATTACATGAGGATAATGCGGTGAAAGGTGATATCTATACGACACCAGACAGACCATATGCAAATGCTGATAATGAGATCGTAGAAGAAAAGGGAAAGGTTATTGATCTGGTATTTCCTATTCTGGTATTAATTGTATGTTGTATCATTGGAATGCTCTATACAGGAGAATTTTTCAGCGGAACCGGATTTGTCAAAGCATTTTCGGCCAGTGATGCATCGGTAGGTCTGATGCTTGGAAGTTTCTTTGCAATGGTAATTACGATCGTATTTTATGCGCTTAGAAAAGCGTTGAAATTCCGTGAATCCATGGAATGTATTCCGGAGGGATTTAAAGCTATGGTACCTGCAATCCTGATCCTGACATTTGCATGGACATTAAAAGCGATGACAGACAGTCTTGGTGCGGCAGATTATGTGGCAAATGTTATGCAGTCAGCAGCCGGAGGATTACTGAACTTCCTGCCTGCGATCATCTTCCTGGTAGGATGCTTCCTTGCATTTGCAACCGGAACGTCATGGGGAACCTTTGGAATCCTGATTCCGATCGTAGTAGCGGTCTTCCAGGGAACGAATGAGACAATGATGATCATCTCTATCTCGGCTTGTATGGCCGGAGCTGTGTGTGGAGACCATTGCTCACCAATTTCAGATACAACGATCATGGCATCGGCCGGAGCGCAGTGTAATCACGTCAACCATGTAACAACACAGTTACCATATGCGGTAACAGTTGCGGTTGTGTCCTGCATTACATATGTGATCGCCGGATTTGTGCAGAATGCAGTGATCTGTCTTCCGATTGGTGCTGCACTTCTGGTAGTGGCATTGATGGTTATGAAAAAAAGGACAGAAAGTCATTCATAGTTGAAAGAAGATATCAAAAAGCGACAGTGTATTGCTGTCGCTTTTATAGTGCAGAATAGTAAGAAAGGTGTTATAATATCTTGCATGAGTGGCAAATATTCCGGTTTGCAGACGAAAGGAGAAAATTAGAATTCATGAGTGTAAAAGACTTAAGTGCTTACGAATTAGTAAAAGAAGAAGAATTAAAAGGGATAAAGTCCCATGGAATGCTGTTAAAGCATAAAAAGAGTGGGGCCAGAATCTTATTGATAGAAAATGATGATACGAATAAAGTGTTCAATATCGGCTTCCGTACACCGCCGTCAGATAGTACCGGAGTACCACATATCATGGAACATTCCGTGCTGTGTGGATCCAGAAATTTTCCGGCAAAAGATCCATTTGTAGAACTGGTGAAGGGTTCACTGAATACATTTTTAAATGCAATGACTTATCCGGATAAGACTGTTTATCCGGTGGCAAGCTGTAATGATAAGGATTTCCAGAATCTGATGCATGTATATATGGATGCGGTATTCTACCCGAATATTTATCAGCATGAGGAAATCTTCCGTCAGGAAGGCTGGAGTTATAAGATGGATTCCGTGGAAGATGATCTGGCTTATAATGGTGTCGTATATAATGAGATGAAGGGAGCATTCTCTTCGCCGGAGGGTGTGCTGGACAGAGTGGTACTGAATACATTGTTCCCGGACACATCATATGCGAACGAATCCGGCGGGGATCCGGAGGTGATTCCGGAACTGACGTATGAACAGTTCCTGGACTTCCACAGAAGATATTATCATCCGTCCAACAGTTATATCTACCTGTATGGAAATATGGATATGGAAGAGAAGCTGAACTGGTTAGATCAGGAATATCTGAGCAAATTCGACTATGCACCGGTTGATTCCAAGATCCGTTATCAGGAACCATTTACCGAAGTGATAGAAAAAGAGATGCCATATTCCATAGCAAGCGATGAATCAGAAGAAGATAATACCTATATTTCTTATAATAAAGTAATCGGAACAAGCCTGGATGAGAAATTATATCTGGCATTCGAGGTTCTGGACTATGCGCTGTTATCCGCACCAGGGGCACCGCTTAAGAGAGCACTGACGGATGCCGGTATAGGGAAAGACATCATGGGTTCTTATGATAATGGAATTTATCAACCGATCTTTTCTGTGATCGCGAAGAATGCTAACGCAGAACAAAAAGACGCATTTGTTAAAGTGATAGAAGATACATTAAAAGACATCGTGGAACATGGAATAGATCAGAAAGCACTGGAAGCCGGAATCAATTACAATGAGTTCCGCTACAGAGAGGCTGACTTCGGAGGTTATCCGAAGGGACTGATGTACGGACTTCAGATTATGGACAGCTGGTTATACGATGACGAGAAGCCATTTATCCACATTGAAGCACTGGACACATTTGAGTTCTTAAAAACACAGGTTGGAACCGGATACTATGAAGATCTGATCCGGAAATATCTGTTAGAGAATACGCACGGTGCAATCGTGCTGATCAAGCCGGAAAAAGGCCGTACCGCAAGAATGGATAAAGAACTTCAGGAGAAATTACAGGCTTATAAAGAAAGTCTTACGGAAGAAGAGAGAAAAGAACTGGTAGAGCGCTCTAATGCATTAGAGGCATATCAGTCAGCACCGGATGCGGTAGAAGATCTTGAGAAGATCCCGGTCCTTTCAAGAGAAGATATTTCGAAAGAGATTGAGCCGATCATCAATGAAGAGATGAAAATTGCAGATATACCGGTGGTTTATCATGAGATTGAAACGAACGGCATCGGATACATGGATGTGTTATTCGATATGTCAGGTGTGGAAGAAGCAGACCTTCCGTATGTTGGAATTCTGCAGGGAGTACTTGGGATTATTGATACCGAGAATTACAAATACGGAGAACTCTTCAACGAGATCAACGTGCATACCGGCGGTATCGGGACATCACTGGAACTGTACACAGACATTTCCAAAGTACCGGAAAAGGAATTCAAAGCAACCTTTGAAATCAAGGGAAAAGCTTTATATCATAAGCTGCCAGTTGTATTCCAGATGATGGAGGAGATCCTGACACGTTCAAAACTGGATGATACCAAGAGAATAAAAGAGATTCTTGCAATGCAGAAGTCAAGACTTCTTATGAAATTCCAGTCTTCCGGACATACGACAGCCGTACTGCGTGCAATGTCTTATGCATCACCGTCATCCAAATTAAAGGATATGACAAGCGGCATTGAGTTCTATGACAAGATCGCATATATCGAAGAGCATTTTGAAGAGGAAAAGGATGGACTGGTACAGAAGCTTCAGATGCTTGCACACAAGCTGTTCCGTGCAGATAACATGATGATCAGCTATACGTCGGCAAGAGAAGGTCTGGAAGAACTGGTAGAAGGATTGAAGAAGATGATGTTCGAAGATCCGGTGGAAGATACCAGATGTGTACTGCACTGTGAGATGAAGAACGAGGGATTCAAGACTGCTTCCAAAGTACAGTATGTGGCAAGAACAGGTAACTTTATTGACAATGGAGCTGACTATACAGGAGCACTGCAGATATTGAAGGTGATCTTAAGTTATGATTACCTGTGGCAGAATATCCGTGTCAAAGGCGGCGCTTATGGATGTATGAGCGGATTCAGTCGTACAGGAGAAGGATATTTTGTATCTTACCGTGATCCGAACCTGGAAAGAACAATGGAAGTCTATGAAGGCATTGCAGATTA
>CAKRCY010000088.1:0-4891 GCA_934309195.1 uncultured Dorea sp. | reverse complement strand
TGCGGTTTATATTTATGATGGAAAAGATACATGGACAGATGAATCAGGAGTGGAATGGAACAAAGCTGTAAAATAGTTTATGAAAGCTGAAGGGTGAAAACATGGCTTCAAGTAAAGAGTATTTACAATTTATATTAGAACAGTTATCTGATTTAGAAGAAATTAATTATCGTGCAATGATGGGAGAATATATTATATATTATCGGGGCAGAATTGTCGGAGGCATATATGATGACAGGTTACTTGTAAAACCGACAAAATCTGCAGTTTCTTATATGGCAACTGCGACTTATGAATTACCGTATGAAGGGGCAAAAGAGATGCTGCTAGTAGAAGATGTTGACAGTAAAGAATATCTGGCGGGACTCTTCAATGCAATGTATGATGAATTGCCGGTTCATAAATCAAACAACAAAATAAAAACAAATCTGCGATGAAAGATAAAAATGATTCCTAAAATGAATATTCACAAAGATAAGATGCTATGGTATAATACAAGGTACTGTATTAGAGCTTCTTATGAGAGAAGCTGGAATATGGGAAAAGATTTAAAAGTCAAAGAACTTGGAAAGAGAAGTATGGAATACCGTTACAGTGCAAAGGAGTGGCGTATCGGAGAACCAAAGAGTAAATCGGGTTATCGAACGATACCCTTAACAGAAGAAGCGGTTACTATACTAAAAAAACAAAAGAATAAGAGGATTTACAGGAGGAAATATAAAAAATGAAATTAGGAATCGTAGGATTACCAAATGTAGGAAAGAGTACACTGTTCAACTCACTTACAAAGGCAGGCGCAGAATCAGCAAACTATCCGTTCTGTACCATCGACCCGAACGTAGGAGTCGTAACCGTACCGGATGAGAGATTAAATGTACTGGGGGAGATGTATCATACCAAAAAGATCATCCCGGCAGCAATTGAATTCGTTGATATTGCAGGACTTGTCAAAGGAGCTTCAAAAGGAGAAGGTCTTGGAAACCAGTTCCTTGCCAATATCCGTGAAGTAGATGCTATCGTACACGTAGTAAGATGCTTCGAGAATAGCAACATTGTACACGTAGACGGAAGCATCAACCCGCTTCGTGACATCGAGACAATCAACTTAGAGCTGATCTTCTCTGACCTTGAGATCCTGGAAAGAAGAATTTCTAAAGTTTCCAAAGTTGCAAGAAATGACAAATCTGCAGCAAAAGAACTTGCACTTCTGAACAAGATTAAAGCGCATCTTGAAGACGGAAAGCTTGCAAAGACATTCGAAGAAGCTGATGACGAGGAAGAACAGGCATGGCTGGAAAGCTATAATCTTCTGACATACAAACCGGTTATCTATGCGGCAAATGTATCTGAAGATGATCTTGCAGATGATGCAGCCAATAACGAAGGTGTACAGGCTGTCCGCGAATATGCAAAAGGTGAGCAGAGCGAAGTGTTCGTTGTATGTGCAGAGATTGAGGCAGAGATTTCAGAACTGGATGATGATGAAAAGAAAATGTTCCTGGAGGATCTTGGATTAGAGGAATCAGGTCTGGAAAAACTGATCAAAGCAAGTTATAAGCTGCTTGGACTGATCAGCTACCTGACAGCAGGTGAGCCGGAAGTTCGTGCATGGACAATCACAGAAGGAACGAAGGCACCACAGGCAGCAGGGAAGATCCACTCTGACTTTGAGCGAGGATTCATCCGTGCAGAAGTTGTATCTTACGATGATCTGATCGCGTGTGGAAGCCACACAGCAGCAAAAGAAAAAGGTCTGATCCGTCTGGAAGGTAAAGACTACGTGGTAAAAGACGGAGATATCATGCTGTTCAGATTTAATGTATAATCTGGAATAGATGGATGAAAAGAGGGGGGCTGTTTCAATGCACAGAACCATAGATTTCCCAAATCTGGGAATTCATTTAAAATCTGTCGGCGATCATATCACAGTCTTTGGATTCGATATCGCATATTATGGAATCGTCATAGGAATCGGAATTCTTGCGGGGCTAATGCTGGCGGTAATGGAAGCAAAGCGCACGCATCAGAACGTAGAAGACTATTATGATCTGGCAGTATACGGAGTTATCTTTTCAATTATCGGAGCAAGGGCATATTATGTGATCTTCTCCTGGGATATGTATAAAGACGACATTAAGAGTATCATTAACATCCGAGAAGGCGGACTTGCCATATACGGCGGCGTGATCACGGCAATTATTGTAGTATTTATATTTGCAAAAATAAAGGGATTATCACCGTTCCTCTTATTTGATACCGGTGGATTCGGTCTGATCACCGGACAGATGATCGGAAGATGGGGGAATTTTTTTAATCGAGAAGCATTCGGCGAATATACAAATGGCTTATTTGCGATGAGACTTCCGGTAGATGCAGTCAGAAGCTCAGACATTACTACAAAGATGTGGAATCATGCCGAGACAGTCAAAGGAGTCATGTATATTCAGGTTCATCCGACCTACCTGTACGAATCCCTGTGGTGTCTGATGGTGCTGATCATTATGTTGTTGTACCGCAAGCATAAGAAATTCGATGGGGAAGTCTTCCTGATCTATCTCCTGGGGTATGGTCTTGGCAGACTCTGGATCGAAGGACTTAGAACCGATCAGCTGTTGCTGCCAAAAGTTGGACTTCCGGTCTCTCAGCTGCTGGCAGGCACGATTGTAGTGATATCCGCAATATTGATTATTGTGGGAAGAAAAAAAGCAGCAGCTTCACAAAAATAGTCCGGCTGCCGCAAACATAATCGAATACAGAAAAAGATCCCGGTATGTGAAATGACAATGAGCTGGATGCTTAAAAATGTCTGATTCACATACCGGGATTTTTTTATTCATATTACATATCAATCTTACTGAGTGCTGCTTCATCAGCTACAATCGTAACATCATTATGTAACTGAAGAATAGAAGCAGGAACTTCCGGAGTAATTGGTCCGTATAAGACCTTTTTTAAGATATCTGCCTTATCTTCCCCGCTTACAACAACCAGAATTTTCTTGGCCTGCATGATATTCTTAATTCCCATTGTATAAGCCTGTCTCGGAACATCATCCTCAGATTCGAAGAAACGCTTATTGGCTTCGATTGTACTTTCTGTCAGATCTACGCAGTGTGTCTCTTTTTCAAAAGCGGCACCTGGTTCGTTGAATCCGATATGTCCGTTGTGTCCAAGACCGAGAAGCTGGAGGTCTACACCGCCCTGCTTACGGATGACTGCATTATAATCGCTGCAGGCTTTGTCGGAATCTGCTTCCAGTCCGTCCGGAACGAAAGTACGGGTCTTGTCGATGTTTACATGATCAAAGAGGTTGGTATTCATGAAATATCTGTAGCTCTGATCATTTTCAGGACTGAGTCCTTTGTATTCATCGAGGTTTACACTTGTAACCTGAGAAAAATCAAGATCTCCTTTCTTGTACCATTCAATCAGCTGTTTATATGTACCAACCGGTGAAGATCCGGTTGCAAGTCCAAGTACGCAGTTTGGCTTCATAATAATCTGTGCAGAAATGATGTTTGCTGCCTTACGGCTCATATCCTGATAGTCTTTTGCTTTATAAATTACCATAATAAAATCTCTCCTTATTCTATTGTTTTTTTGTTTCTGAATATCAGTATATACATTATAAATGAATTTTCAAGTAAAATAGCATGAACTGAAACTACTTTCAAAACTGGAAAGAAACTACCTGGAATTGTGCATATTGCATAAAAAAAGATTTTAAAATAGGCAAAAACAGAGAGAAGAATTGAAAAGGATGAAAGAAGTTTCAAGAACTGCAAAGCTACTTGAAAATAAAATCAAACAATACTATACTGATTGCAGAACGAAGGAGGGAACAAAAAAATGAATCAGAAAGTTGAAAATCTGAAGGGTAAATTAATTGTATCATGTCAGGCATTACCGGATGAACCATTACATTCTTCATTCATTATGGGAAGAATGGCACTGGCTGCAAAGCAGGGAGGTGCTAGTGGAATTCGTGCAAATACAAAAGAAGATATCAAGGAGATCCAATCACAGGTTGACCTTCCGGTCATCGGAATCGTAAAGAGAGATTATGATGACAGCGATATTTACATTACACCAACGATGAAAGAAATCGAAGAACTGATGGAAGTAAAACCGGAGATCATCGCTATGGATGCTACTATTTCTAAGAGACCAGGCGGAAAGACACTGGATGAGTTCTTTAAAGAAGTAAAAGCAAAATATCCGGATCAGTTATTTATGGCAGACTGCTCTACTGTAGAAGAAGCGCTGCATGCCGATGAACTTGGATTTGATTTTATCGGAACTACGATGGTTGGTTATACAGAGCAGAGTAAAGGCGATAAGATCGAGGCAAATGATTTCGAAATCTTAAGAAAGATTGTTGCAAAAGCAAAACACAGAGTGATTGCAGAAGGTAACATCAATACACCGGAAAAAGCAAAACATGTGATCGAGCTTGGTGCATACAGCGTTGTTGTAGGGTCTATTATCACAAGACCACAGCTGATCACAAAGTCATTTGTAGAAGAAATGGAAAGATAATTCCGCAAGGAACTTATTAAATTAAATTTATATAAAAAGACAAAGAAAAGGAGAAAGAAACAATGAGAAATCTTGAAAAGTACAAAGGCGTAATCCCTGCATTCTATGCATGCTATGACAACGAAGGCAATGTAAGCCCGGAAGGCGTTCAGGCACTGACAAAATACTTTGTAGAAAAAGGTGTGAAAGGTGTATATGTGAACGGTTCATCAGGAGAATGTATTTATCAGAGCGTAGAAGACCGTAAGATCATCCTTGAGAACGTTATGAAAGCGGCAGAAGGAAAGCTTACAGTGATCGCACACGTTGCATGCAATAACACAAAAGACAGCCAGGAACTTGCAAGACATGC
>CAKRCY010000087.1:0-4912 GCA_934309195.1 uncultured Dorea sp. | reverse complement strand
AAAGAGACAGTTCACGGTGGAGACATTTACCGGAATCCTTCTGTTACAGATTATTCTGTAAACAGTAACCCACTGGGAGTTCCCGAAGCAGTACGAAAGAGCGTGCAGGAAAGTGCAGACAGGATCATGCATTATCCGGATGTCAGATGTGACAGACTCCGGGAGGCAATCGGTGATTTTGAGAGAATAGAAAAAGAACAGATACTCTGCGGCAATGGTGCTGCAGAGCTTTTTTTTGCTGTCGTGATGGCAGTGAAGCCAGAAAAAGCGCTGATAACGGCACCGGCATTTTCCGAGTATGAACGGGCACTGGGGACAGTAGGTACAGTGGTACAATATTACAGGTTGAAAGAAGAGGACGATTTCCGGATACGGGAAGATATTCTGGAAGAGATTACAGAAGAGACAGATATGATGTTCTTATGTAATCCGAATAATCCGACGGGTCAGACAACGGAAAAAGAACTGGTGCTTCGCATTATGGAAAGATGCAGAGACTGCAGCACGATTCTTGTGCTGGATGAATGTTTCATAGATTTTCTGGAGAAACCGGACAGGTATGAATGCCGGGAGTATCTGGCGCAGTATCCCAATGTGGTCATAGTAAAAGCATTTACGAAAATATTCTGTATGCCGGGAGTAAGACTTGGCTATGCATTGTGTGGAGATACAGGTCTCAGAAACCGGATCAGGGCAATGCTCCAGCCGTGGAATGTATCGGTAACGGCACAGGAAGCGGGTGTGGCAGCACTTCATGATTGCGGAGAATATTTAGAGAGAACGAGAGATTATATCAGAAAAGAAAAGTTCTGGATGATAGAGCGGATGAGAAAACTCGGCCTGAAAGTCAGTGGATCGGAAGCAAACTATATATTTTTTAAAGGGAAATCAGGTCTGTATGAGAAAGCACTGGAGGATGGTCTGCTGATCCGGGACTGCAGTAACTACGAAGGACTTACGGAAGGCTATTACCGGATCGCGGTAAGATCAGAAGAAGAGAATGAAAGGTTGATAACATGGCTGGAAAAATTATGATACAGGGGACAATGTCCAATGCAGGAAAGAGTCTCCTGTGTGCGGGACTTTGCAGGATATTCAAACAGGACGGATACCGTGTTGCGCCGTTCAAGTCCCAGAATATGGCACTGAATTCTTTTATTACGGAGGATGGACTGGAAATGGGACGTGCACAGGTCGTGCAGGCAGAAGCGGCAGGTATTGCCCCACAGGTAGAGATGAATCCGATCCTGTTAAAACCGACCAACGATGTCGGCTCACAGGTAATCGTGAATGGTGAAGTCCTGAAGAATATGAGTGCAAGGGAATATTTCGCTTATAAAAAGCAGCTGATTCCGGATATTATGAAGGCATTTCACAAATTAGAAGAAGAGAATGACATCATTGTGATCGAAGGAGCAGGAAGTCCGGCAGAGATCAACCTGAAGAAAGATGATATTGTAAATATGGGACTGGCAAAGATGGTAGATGCACCGGTGCTTCTGGTAGGAGATATTGACCGCGGAGGTGTATTTGCCCAGCTGCTGGGAACGCTGATGCTTCTGGAAGAGGACGAGAAAGAACGTGTGAAAGGGCTGATCATCAATAAATTCCGCGGGGACAAGACGATTCTGGATCCCGGCATTGTTATGCTGGAGGAAAGGGGAGGCATCCCGGTGGTCGGGGTAACGCCGTATATGCAGGTCGAGATTGAGGATGAAGACAGTCTGACAGAGCGTTTTAACCTGACAAATGAAGGAACAGACGCAGACGGAAGAATCGGTCTGGTGGATATCGCAGTTATCCGTACACCGAGGATTTCGAACTTTACGGATTTCATGCTGTTGGAAAATGCACCGGGAGTGAATCTGCGCTATGTGAAGAATCCAAGAGAACTTGGAAGTCCGGATATGATCATTCTTCCGGGAACCAAGAATACGATGGGAGATCTGAAGTGGTTAAGACAGAGCGGGATGGAAGCCAGGATTTTGAAGGCGCATGCCGGCGGCTGTGTGGTCTGGGGAATCTGTGGCGGTTATCAGATGCTGGGACAGTCACTCAGCGATCTGGAAGGTGTGGAAGATGGCGGCAGTATGAAAGGTCTTGGACTGTTGC
The DNA here is from genome assembly GCA_934309195.1 of uncultured Dorea sp. Classification (GTDB taxonomy): domain Bacteria; phylum Bacillota; class Clostridia; order Lachnospirales; family Lachnospiraceae; genus Dorea_A. Next base: position 2,800 of record CAKRCY010000087.1, on the reverse strand, counting down.
CGGTAACAACTACATTTACCACAGAAAAGACCAGAACAAGGGTGAATGGAACGATGCTTCATGTGGAGGGTGATCTGAAGGCACTTGAGAATCTGAAGTTTGAAGGATACGAGATCCATATGGGTAAGACGGAACTTCAGGACGGATCTCCGATGAATCAGATTCATGATACGGTGAAGAAGAAAGAAGGAACAGACGGTATCTCACAGGGGAATGCATACGGAACATACATCCACGGTATTTTTGATAAAGAGAAAATCGTGTCGGAGATTGTAAAATCGCTGGCAGAAAAGAAGGGACTTTCAATGGAAGAAGTGGAAGGTGCAGACCTGAAAGCATTCAAAGAAAGTCAGTATGATCTTCTGGCAGATACACTCAGAAAACATCTGGACATGAAGGCTGTTTATCAGATCATGGGGATGCAGGAATAATTTTTCAGAATAGAAAATATGAGATGTGGGTTATGACAGACTATGAAGAGAAAGGAAGAAAAAGTTGAATATACAGAAAAATGATCACGCAGCACATACCAGAATAGAGATAGAAAATGTCCTTCCGACAGAGATCGAAAAGCGAAGCTTTGAGATCATTACGGAAGAACTGGAGCAGGAAGGCATTATCCTTCCAGAGATTCAGGCACCAATTACAAAGCGCTGCATACACACCAGCGCAGATTTTGATTATGCAAAGAATCTGGTCTACTCCGAGCATGCGGTGGAGAAAGCACTCGAAGCAATCAGAGGCGGTGCTTCCATTGTAACCGATACACAGATGGGACGTTCCGGAATTAATAAGAAGAGACTGGAACAGTATGGCGGTCAGGTATACTGCTTTATGTCGGATGAAGATGTGGCGCAGGCGGCGAAGAAGAATGGAACAACAAGAGCCGTTGCCAGTATGGAAAAAGCGTGTGAACGGAATGAAAAGCTGATCTTTGCCATTGGGAATGCTCCGACAGCACTGATCCATCTGTATGAGCTGATCAAAGACGGAAGAATCCGTCCGGAGCTCGTAATCGGAGTGCCGGTTGGATTCGTGAATGTAGTACAGTCCAAAGAACTGATCCTGACGCTTGAGGATACCCCGTATATTGTGGCAAGGGGAAGAAAAGGCGGAAGCAATATTGCGGCCTGTATCTGTAATGCACTGATCTATATGCTGTAAGGAGGAAGAAGTTTATGACATTACAGCAGTTAAGGTATATTACCATGGTTGCGGAGAAGGGGACGATAAGTGAGGCCGCAAAAGAGCTGTTCATTTCCCAGCCGAGTCTTACCAATGCAATCCGGGAACTGGAGCAGGAGATGCAGGTGACGATTTTTCACCGGACTAATAAAGGCGTGACGATCACCGCAGAGGGAGATGAATTCCTTGCTTATGCAAGACAGATACTGGATCAGGTAGGCCTCATGCAGGAGCGTTATCTGAATGTAAATGAGCGGAATCCGAGATTTTCCGTATCCTGCCAGCATTATTCTTTTGCGGTCAATGCGTTTGTAGATGTGATCCGCAAGTTCGATGCGAGAAAATATGATTTTACTTTAAGAGAAACGCAGACTTACGAGATTATCGAGGATGTGGCAAAGTTAAAAAGTGAGATTGGTATCCTGTATACTTCTTCGCAGAATGAGACGATCATTATGAAGCTGATCCGTCAGAATGATTTGAAATTCGAAGAACTGTTTGTAGCAAAACCGCATGTATTTATCAGCTCGAAGCATCCGCTGGCAGACAGGGAAGCACTGACATTGGAAGATCTGGAGGTGTATCCGTATCTGTCATTTGAGCAGGGGGATTATAATTCCTTTTATTTTTCCGAAGAGATATTAAGTACACTGGACCGGAATAAGAACATCAAAGTCAGAGACCGGGCAACACTTTTCAATCTGGCGGTTGGTCTGGATGGGTATACGGTAAGCTCCGGCGTGATCAGTAAAGAGCTGAATGGAGAGAATATTATCGGAAAACCACTTCTGGTAGACGAATATATGCGGATCGGAACGATTGTGCGGAAAGATGTGGAACTGAGCCGGTATGGAAAGGCATATATGGAAGCATTGAAAAAATATACAGGCGGGATGTAAGAATAATTCAGAATAATAGTGAAAAGCAGTGGAGTGCTATAGTTTAAAACTATGGAGAACCGCTGTTTTTTTGTATTATACATAAAAAAACAGATGGGTTATACTTTTTAGCAGAGAAAACAAACATAGTACAGGAGGATATCAATTATGAGTAATCAGGCACCATTCCGTTATGATATAGTTGGAAGTTTCTTACGTCCGGAGTATCTGAAGGATGCAAGAGCAGAATTTACAGAAGGAAAGATCACAGGGGAACAGTTAAAAGAGACTGAAGACAGGGCAATCAAAGAACTGGTAGAAAAAGAAAAGAAAGCCGGACTTCAGGCTGTGACAGACGGGGAATTCAGAAGAAGATACTGGCACCTGGATTTCCTTGCAGATTTGGATGGCGTAGAGGAGATCAAGTCGGATCACTGGTCTGTACACTTTAAGGGACATCAGCCGAAAGCGGCAACACTTAAGATAGCAGATAAAGTTGATTTCGGAGAACATCCATTTCTGGAGCATTTTAAATATCTGAAGAGTGTTGCGGGAGATACTCTCTGCAAAATGACAATTCCTTCACCATCTATGCTGCATCTGATCTGTTGTGTACGTGCAGAAGAGTATACACCGATCGAACGTTATCAGGACATGAAAGATTTATATCATGACATTGCAATCGCTTATCAGAAGGCCATCCGTGCATTCTATGATGCGGGATGCAGATACCTGCA
>CAKRCY010000086.1:0-5247 GCA_934309195.1 uncultured Dorea sp. | reverse complement strand
CAGTATACATTCCAGATTCCGGTAGAGAAACTGGATGAGGTAATGACAATTGCCGTTCATACGACAAAGAGTAATAAGTGGGACACCAGAACACTGACATTCCATTCAGAAGGTATGACTAAGATTGCGGACAGCAATAATGGAGGTGCTTCGAATGGCAATAACGGAAGCAATGGCTCACTGACACCGGGTGGAAATAATAACAATCCGGGAAATACTTCCAATGGAAATAACTCAGGAAATGCAGGAAATAATACAACCAACAATGGAAAACCGGACAAAGAATCAAAATACGAATCAGACCTGAACAAATCAACAGCAAAGGTAAACAGTGGCACTGGATTAAAGGACGGTGTATATACACCGGACAGCTTCTCATGGTCAGGCGGAACAGGAAAGGTAAGCATCAGCTGCAGTAAAGTAACGGTTACAGGTGGTCAGGCATATGCAACGATCACATTCAGCAGTACACATTATCAATATGTAAAAGCAAATGGAAATGTATATTATCCAAGTTCTAAAACAGGCAGCTCTACATCTTTTGTAATTCCGGTAGAGTTGAATAAGAATAATACGATCGTGGGTATGACAACGGCTATGTCTACGGCACATGAGATTAAATATACGATTTTTGTGTACATTGCCGAAGCAGCAAAAGCCAATGCATCAGCGAGAGCCAACGGAAAAGAAGTAACGGTAATCGGTGCAAATGGAAGTGACAGCAGCAAGACGGCAGCAGCAAACAAAAAAATGGACGAGGTAGCACCGGAGATCATCGGCCTGGAGTATCAGTCTGAAACAAAAGCCGAGTATGCGAAATATTTCAAGATATATCATTATGATCAGGGAATCACACTGCTGGAGATCGACATGAATAAAAAGACCGGAAGAAAAGCAGCCGGTAAGAAATGGAAAGAGACATCAGAAACAAGCGGACTGAATCCTGCAGAACAGGAGCAGGCAGCACTGTACCTGAACAAAGTGGTCAAATATCTGATCGTTCCGGAAAATGCAGAGATTCCGGCGGGGCTGGATAAGGAAGTCATTGTGGTAAGACAGCCTGCAGATCATATTTATGCAGGATCGAATAAGACGATTTCCCTGATGGAAGAACTGGGACAGCTTGATAAAGTGACTGCAGTCGGTGTGAAGAAAAATAAATGCAAGAATGAAACTATCAAAGAAAAGATGGCTGAGAAAGAAGTCATTTATGCAGGAACGTCCGGAAAATTAAATTATAAGAAACTTGTAAAAAATAAATGTAATCTTGCACTCCTTTCATCCAGCGTGCTGCCGGAAAAAAGAAGCAGCAAAAAAGCGGCAAAGAAAAAGATGACAGCTTATCGGAAGATGACAGAGAAGATGACGCTTCTTCAGATTCCGGTGATCGTTGACCGTGCAAAAGATGAAAAAGGAAAAGATGCACAGAAAGAATGGGAAAAGGTCTACCAGGTGATTTTGGGATGTGACAGCCAAAGTGCCAAATAGAGATGGAGAAAAGGATGATAAAGAGAACATATCGGCTGTTGTGTGTACTTGCAGGTACAGTGCTTCTGGTAACAGGAGCACTGACCGGGTGCAGCGGCTCAGGCAAGTCGGGTGTATCGAAAGGTGACGGAATACAGCAGACGGAAGAAGCAGGGGCGGAAGAAAAACATGCTCCGAAGATAGACGGTCTTGAGTATAAGAAAACAATGAAGCTGAAATATGCTACGGGTTTTGATGTCTATTATTATAAAGAAGGATATAAATTACTGGATGTACACGATGACAGGCAGTATCTGATCGTGCCGGAAGGTAAGAAGAAACCGGCAGATCTGGATAAAGAGATTGTGGTATTAAAACAGCCATTGGAGCACATTTATCTCGCAGCAACATCGGCAATGGCACTGTTTGATGCGATGGATGGACTGGACAGTATCCGGATGTCGGGAGCACAGGCTTCGGACTGGTATATTGATAATGCCAAGAAAGCAATGGAAGACGGCAAGATCCTGTTTGCAGGAAAATACAGCGAACCGGATTATGAAATGCTGATAGATGAGGACTGTGATCTTGCAATTGAATCCACGATGATCCTGCATACACCAAAGGTTCAGGAGATGATCGAAGATCTGGATATTCCGGTGTTTATTGACCGTTCCAGTTATGAAAGTCATCCGCTTGGAAGGACGGAGTGGATCAAAGCATATGCAGCAATGTTGAACAAAGAAGATGCAGCAGATACATTTTTTGATACACAGACAGAAGTGATCGGCAATCTGAAAGATTTTAAGAATACAGGAAAAACAGTTGCTTATTTCTTTGTGAATACAGATGGAACAGTGGTTGTAAGAAGCAGCAGTGATTATATTCCGAAGATGATCGATATTGCCGGAGGAAAATACATTTTTCAGGATCTTAAGAACACAAAAAGCAAGAGTGCTTCTGTGGAACTGTCGATGGAAGAGTTTTATGCAAAAGCAAAGAATGCAGAGTATCTGATCTATAATGCATCGATCGACAGTCCGATCAATAGCATTGCGGATCTGACAGCGAAGAGTGAATTGTTCGCAGATTTTAAGGCAGTGAAGAACGGAAATGTGTGGTGCACCGGAAAATCACTGTATCAGGCAACGGACATTGTGGGAAATCTGATTACGGATATCAATCTGATGCTGACAGATGGAGATGAGAGTGGTATGACATTCTTGTATCGGGTAAAATAATACAGTATAATAATCAGGTGGGCGTTTGGATGTGTTCACCTGATTTTTTTAAAAGGAGAAACGATGGAGAAAGAGAATTTCAGGCGGCGTTCCAGATACATCCTGGTATTCGGGGTTCTGGCAGCGGCGTTCTGTGTTGTAACAGTTTTAAATATTAATACGGGAAATGTCTATATTTCAATAGCAGAAATATGCAAGATACTGGTCCGAAGAGGCGGAGAAGGAACAGAGGCAAACATTATATGGAAGATACGGCTTCCGAGAGTATTGATGGCGGCAATCCTGGGAGGCGCATTGTCATTATCCGGGTTTCTGCTTCAGACATTTTTCTCGAATCCGATTGCAGGTCCGTTTGTTCTGGGAATTTCTTCCGGGGCGAAGATGATGGTAGCGCTGGTAATGATATTTTTCCTGGAAAGATATGCTTTTGTATCTTCTTATACGTTGATCATTGCTGCATTTGCGGGTGCACTTATTTCCACTGGATTTATCCTGTTGTTGTCCAGAAAAATGACACATATGGCAACCCTTCTTGTGGGTGGGATTATGATTGGATATATCTGCTCGGCAATTACTGATTTTGTTGTAACCTTTGCGGAAGATTCCGATATTGTCAATCTGCATGGATGGTCACAGGGAAGCTTTTCGGGAATGAGCTGGAGTAATGTAGAGGTTGCCGCTGCTGTAATCGGTGTGACGGTGGTACTTACATTTTTTCTGTCAAAACCAATCGGGGCATATCAGCTGGGGGAAGCATACGCACAGAGCATGGGAGTAAATATCAGATTTTTCAGGGTAGCACTGATCCTTTTGTCCAGTGTACTTTCCGCCAGTGTGACAGCTTTCGCAGGTCCGATCTCATTCGTGGGAATTGCTGTTCCGTACCTGATAAAGCATGCGCTGCAGACATCGAGACCGTTGGTCGTGATACCGGGAACATTTATCGGAGGTGCGGTATTTTGTATGATCTGTGATCTGATTGCAAGGATGGCATTTGCACCGATGGAACTGAATATCAGTACGGTGACATCGATATTCGGTGCACCGATAGTGATATTTATGATGGTACACGGACAGAAAGGCAGGTAGGAAATGAAAGATTATTATATCAAAGCGAAAGACCTTTCTGTAGGATATCAGGGAAAGGTGTTGATCCATGATATCAATCTGGATATAAAAAAGGGGGAGATCGTAACCCTGATCGGACCAAATGGTGCGGGAAAATCTACCATTTTAAAGAGCATTACCAGACAGTTGAAACTGATCGGGGGCGAAGTCTATGTGGATTCAGACGAGATACGGAAGCTCTCTTATAAGAGTATGGCCAGGAAGATGGCAGTAATGCTGACGGAACGGATGAAACCGGAACTGATGACCTGTCACGATGTAGTGGCGACCGGGCGCTACCCGTATACCGGAAGATTAGGGATCCTTTCCGGGGAAGACGAAACCAAGGTGGATGAAGCATTAATGGCCGTGCATGCGCAGGAATTAGGAATCCGAAATTTTCAGGAGATCAGTGATGGACAGAGACAGCGTATATTACTGGCAAGAGCCATCTGTCAGGAACCGGAAGTCATGATCTTAGATGAACCGACATCCTATCTGGATATCCGCTATAAACTGGAACTGCTGGAAATCTTAAGAAAGATGGCAAAAGAAAAAGAAATAACAGTGATCATGTCCTTGCATGAGATTGATCTGGCACAGAAAATTTCAGATAAAGTAGTCTGCGTAAAAGGAGACAGGATTGCAGGCTTTGGAAATCCGGAAGAAATATTTACGGAAGAAAAAATAAAGGAGCTGTATGGGATTGATAATGGCTATTATGATCCATGCTTTGGAAGTGTGGAACTTCCAGGGGTAGTGGGGAAACCGGAAGTCTTTGTCCTCTCATCCTGTGGAACCGGAATTCCGGTTTACCGGAAACTTCAGAAAGCCGGAATCCCTTTTGCTGCCGGAATCCTATATCCGGGTGAGAGCGACTATCAGCTCGCAAGACTGCTCGCATCCGAGATCATCAGTGAAGAACCATACGAGCCAATATCCTGTGAGACCTATCAGAAAGCATTAGAAATGATGGAACAATGCAAAAAAGTGATCAATGCCGGAGTAAAAACCGGAAAGATGAATCAGAAAGCAGGGGAACTGCTTAAGATTGCGGAAGAGAGAGGGATGTTGATTTAATTGGGATTTAATTCAGGAAGGCGTTGGATACCCGAACCGGAATAAAGCTTGGAAAGGCGTTCCTGTTCAGGTTCCATCGGCGGGTCAATTCTAAAGGGGCAAAATTCTGCTAAAAGCAGGCTTTCAAAATTTGAAACTCGGCATACGCCTCAGACAGTCAAATTTTGAAAACCCAACGCAGAATTTTGACCCTTAAGAATTACCAACGCCTCTTTCACATTCACTGGAACGCCTTTCCAAGTTTTATTCCGTGGGTATCAAATGCCTTACAAATTAAATGGCAATTGCGTAACCGTAGTGGCCTCCACCGGGTTACACTTCCGGGCATTTCATTTATTAACATCCGCTGCCA
>CAKRCY010000085.1:0-5263 GCA_934309195.1 uncultured Dorea sp. | reverse complement strand
GGCGTCACATCCTTAAGCTCATATCCATTCGCTCTTAAGAACTTCACATCCCGCGCAAGCGTTGCACTGTCGCAGCTCACATACACGACTTTCTCCGGCTGCATATCCACGATCGTCTGAAGCAGGGATTCCTCACAGCCTTTTCTCGGCGGATCGACCACGATCACATCTGCGTGCGCCGCCTCTCCGTTATGTGTCTTTTCATATTCTTTATAATATTCCGGCAGAACTTCTTCTGCCTTGCCTACATAGAACTCCGCATTCGTAATGTCATTAATCTTCGCATTATTCTTCGCATCGTCAATGGCCTGTGGTATGATCTCTACACCGTATACTTGCTTTGCTTTCTTCGCAAGGAACAGGGAAATGGTTCCGATTCCGCAGTACAGATCCCACACTGTCTCATTGCCTGTAAGACCTGCATAGTCCAGTGCCAGTCCGTATAACTTCTCTGTCTGAACCGGATTCACCTGATAAAATGACAGAGGGGAAATCTGGTACTTGATCTCACCGATATAGTCTGTGATGAACTCCTGCCCCCACAGAAGGCGGATCATATCACCCATGATCACATTCGTCTTCGCCGTATTCGTACTGAGTGTGATACTTGTCATGCCCGGAATCTGACGGAGACGTCCGACCAGATCATGGCAGTGTGGAATGGTCTTTCCATTGATGACCAGACATACCATGATCTCATCCGTTTTAAATCCGTAACGGAGCAATACATGACGCACCAGTCCCTTATGTTTCACTTCATCGTATGCCGGAATTTCAAATTCTTCCATAAAATCCAGGATACAGTTCAGGATCTCTTCATTCACTTCCACACCAAGTACACAGTCTGTATTCCCGATAATGCTGTGTGTTCTGCCGGCATAGAATCCTGCGGTCACTCTGCCGTCTTTGTCTGTCCCAATCGGAAACTGTGCCTTATTACGGTAGCGGAACGGCTGCATCCCTTCCTCGTCCATGCCGACAACCGGATGCATGATCTGATCCAGAAGTTCACCCGGAACTTCTCCGATCCGCTCCAGATTGCCGCGTACCTTAGATTCTTTAAATGCAAGCTGTGCCGGGTACTTCATCTCCTGGATCTGGCATCCACCGCATTTTCTCGCCATCGGACAGACCACTTCCTCTACGCGGTCCTTCGACGGAGTCAGGACATTCATCAGACGGGCATAGCCATAATTCTTCTTAGCTTTCATGACCTTTGCCTCTACGACATCCCCTATAATGGCATCTTTGATGAACAGTGTATATCCGTCCACCTTGCCGATGCCTTCTCCTCCTACTCCGATATCTTCAATTTTAACCTTTACTAATTCATTTTTCTGCATCATTAGATAACTGTCTTTCTGATATTTGATTCAAACAGGCGGTTATATCCCAGCCAGTCATTTCCTTTTTTGTCTTTGAATAACTCTGTCAGGGTCTGCATCTTCGCATCTGCATTGTCGGCAAGATTCAGGGCCATTGCCTCGGCAAGTGCCGGTTTCTTCGGGGAACCGTATTCCAGTTCTCCATGGTGCGCAACAATACAGTGTTTTAATTCGTTCGCAAGTTTCTCCGGAAAATCCGGGATATTGCGGACTGCATCTCCGATCATCTCCACACCGATCACGATATGTCCCAGAAGCTGTCCTTCGTCTGTGTAATCATTTTCCGGGAAAGATGACAATTCCTTCGTCTTTCCGATATCGTGACAGATTGCCGCTGTGAAAAGCAGATCCTTATTCAGGATCGGATATGCCCCTGCCATGTAATCGCAGAACTTCACAACACTGAGTGTATGTTCCAGAAGTCCTCCGGCAAACCCGTGGTGTACCGTCTTCGCTGCCGAATGTCCTTTGAAATTACGGATAAATGTCTCGTCTTTTATAAAATAATAATCCAGCACTTGTCTCAGATACTGGTTGTCTACTTTCTTAATGTATCCAAGCAGTTCCTCATACATGCCATCTGTACTTTTCTCTGTTGTCGGCATATAATCAGCAGCGATATATTCACCTTCCTGCACCTTTCTGATCTGTTTGATATTCATCTGCAGATTATTGTTATAGCTGATGATCTCACCATATACCTCAATGAAATCCAGTTCATCATAGTCTGCGATCCCGCCGGAATTCGGATCCCATACTTTTCCGTCCAGTGTTCCGGTCTTATCCTGAAGGATCAGATTATCATACGGTCTTCCGTTTCTGGTCTCCGCCGAACGCTTTCCTTTACACAAATATACATTTCTGATCGTTTCCCCTTCGTGAAGGGTATTGATATATCTCATCTTATTTCCTCTTTCTATATTCTATATCTTTATTTTACAACTGCTCCGGCACCACAGCACCCATCCGGCAGACTACTCCTTACTTCCGACTGTCACGTCAAAGGAAATGTCCACATAACCACCGGAGCCCTGTCTCTGTCCTTTGAGTCTGATCTTACTGCCGCTTTTCTGGTCCCGCAGCACGCTCTGGTAAGCTGACAGTGATGTTATCTTCTTCCCTGCTGCCTCCGTAATGATATCTCCACTCTGGATCCCTGCTGCCATTGCCGGAGAATCCGTCTCTACAGTCCGGACATACACGCCTTTGGGAATTCCCTGCGCTTCGATCTCTGCCGTCACATCCAGTCCGCGGATGCCGATATATGGCACCGCTTGACCGTTGGATAACAGTTCAATCTCTGATTTCAATCCTGAGATTCCATAACCGGTCACCAGTTCTCTGCTGCTGTTCCCAGATATGCCCTGGTCAATAATTCCAACCACTTCGCCCGACAGATTGACGATCACGCCTGTCCCGTCCTCTGCCGCACCAATGTCTGTACAAAGAAGCGGATAACTTCCGTCATCCCCGTCCAGTTCATTTCTGCTGCTCGCAATCGTTCCGAATCCAACCGCTCCCGCATAACCGAACGGTTTTCCGAGAACCACTGCAGCATCTCCTTTCTGTACCGAACCGGAACTGCCAAGAGTTGCAATACTGATCTGCTGCCAGGTTGACTGCCCGATGCTGCTTTTGGCTACAGCATAGATCGCAAACCCAAGACTTTCATCCTTCTTCTTCACAGAAGCCTGCTTCGTTGTCCCATCTGCGAATCTGATATGAATCTCTTTTGTATTTCTTAATATAGAAGTCTTGCCGTATATCAGAAGTTCCTGTCCATTATCCGCAATGATCAGTCCGGACACACTGTTCTTATTATCATAAGATTCTTCCGTCCAGTCCTGCTCTCCCGAGATACCGATGACCTCAACTACCGATTTTGCGGCTTCGGATGCTACTGTGTTCATCGCTTTCTGAAGTTCTCTGTAACTGTCAATGCCCAGCGTCTGTACTGTGCTGTCATCGCCGCTATCTGCAGTGGTTTCATCCGACTTTTCTTCCTCTTTTTCTTCCGGTATTACAACTTCCTGCGAATCTCCGGGAAACTTTTCATCCAGCCATGGTCTGAGCGCAGAAAAACTAATGCAGGCACATACACCGAACGCCACTCCAAGCCCTGCGATCCGGAGCAGATCTTTACGGTACTTTTTCCCGCGGCTGTTCTCATCTTTGATCGTTTCCTGCATAAATAAATACTCTGATTTTTCCGTTTTATTTCCAGGTTCCCCCTGTTCATTTTTCAGATGTTTCTGCTCATCCATCAGCTCTTTCGTCTCCTTTACAATCCTTTTTATAGTATACCGTATGGAATGGGAATGTTCAATATTATCCTTTTCTTTATAGCGCAAATAAGGTAGAATAGTTACTGACTAGAATTACTGTACGTACAGTAACATAGAATAGATCCAGGTGAAAAACATGAATAAAAAAACATTAACGAAATTAGAATATCATAAAATCATTGACATCTTAATAGAACAGGCAACCTCTTTCGGCGGCAAAGAACGCTGTAGGAGATTGAAACCCATGACTTCTCTTCCGGATATCAATACTGCACAGGAACAGACTGCCGCCGCATTTACCCGTATCATCAAGAAGGGGCGTCCTTCTTTCGGAAGCTGCAACCCGGTCGGGGAATCTTTAAAGCGTCTGGAAGTCGGTGCAACCCTTGGAAGCGGAGAACTCTTACGTATCTGCAAGCTTTTGGAAAATGCAGGACAGATCAAAGCTTACGGCCGTCATGAGACCGTAGACGATGCGGAAGATTGTCTGGATATATTTTTCCAGCAGATTGAGCCGCTGACACTGATCAGCACCGAGATACGCAGATGTATCATTGACGAAGATGAGATCAGCGATGATGCCAGCAGCACTCTGAAGCAGATCCGCCGTTCCATGAACCAGATCAACGATAAAGTACATTCTACCTTATCTTCCCTGGTCAATGGTTCACTCCGCACCTATCTGCAGGATTCGATCATCACCATGCGCGGGGACCGCTACTGTATCCCGGTCAAAGCCGAATACCGAAGCCAGGTATCCGGTCTGATCCACGATCAGTCTGCCACAGGCTCTACCCTGTTCATCGAGCCGATGTCTGTTGTAAAACTGAATAATGACCTGAAAGAACTTTACGGCAAAGAACAGGAAGAGATACAGATAATCCTTGCACGCTTAAGTGCCGATGTCGCAGAATATATAGAGTCCATCCACACCGACTATAAAATCATGACGGAACTGGACTTCATTTTCGCAAGAGGGAACCTTGCAATTCTTATGAATGCAAGCAAACCTGTCTTCAATACACAAGGAAGGATCCATATCCGAGAAGGACGTCACCCTCTGTTAGATAAGAAGAAAGTCGTTCCGATCACCGTCACTCTCGGTGACACTTTCGACCTTCTGATCGTAACCGGACCGAACACCGGCGGTAAGACTGTTTCCTTAAAAACAGTCGGATTATTTACCCTGATGGGACAGGCGGGACTTCATATCCCTGCACTGGACCGTTCGGAACTGGCTCTTTTTGAAAATGTATATGCCGATATCGGGGATGAACAAAGTATTGAGCAGAGCCTCAGTACCTTCTCCTCTCACATGACGAACATCGTCTCGTTCTTAAAACATGTAGATGAACATTCTCTGGTACTGTTTGATGAGCTGAATGCGGGAACCGACCCTACTGAAGGTGCCGCTCTTTCGATCGCCATCTTAAGCTATCTCCATCAGAGAGGTATCCGCACCATGGCAACCACACACTACAGTGAACTGAAAGTCTTCGCCCTTTCCACACCGGGTGTTGAGAATGCCTGTTGTGAATTTGATGTAGAGACACTCAGTCCGACTTACCGTCTTCTGATCGGTATCCCGGGAAA
>CAKRCY010000084.1:0-5846 GCA_934309195.1 uncultured Dorea sp. | reverse complement strand
TTTATTTCTTTAAATAGTAAAGAAAAGATGAAGAGTATCGGACTTACTTCTGTGTTCTGGCTTCTGGCTTCATCTGCAGCAGCAATTGTTCTGTCATATATTTTTGGGGCCATTACAGGACTCGGAAAAGGGGCAGAGGCTGTATTTGCTGATATTGCATCAGTAAGTGACAGCACAATCAGTTCTTATGAAGAACTTGCAACATCATTTGATAAGGTTATTTTGAAATTCTTCCCAACGAACGTCATTGGAGATCTTGCTAATGACAACGTCGTTGCGATCATCATCATTGCTATTGCCGTGGCTGTGGCATATGTTGGAATCTCAACAGAAGAGGGAGAAGAAAAAGTAGTCGCATTCAAGAATCTTGTAGAAGCACTGAAGAATATTATCTATCGTATTCTGGCATTTGTCATTGACCTGACCCCATTCGCTGTTCTGTGTCTGGTAGCAGGATCAGCAAGCCAGATCTTCGAGGATAAGAAGTCTCTTGTACAGCTTGTACTTCTGGTCGTTATGATCTATGTGGTATGTTTGGTACACAGCTATGGATTTAATGCAATCCTGATCAAGTTCGTGGCCAAATTAAGCCCGATTAAATTCTTTAAAAAGATTCTTCCTGCACAGATCACAGCATTTACAACTTCAAGTAGTGTTGGATCAATTCCTGCTTCTATTGAAGGTCAGAGAAAACGTGTGGGTATCGATGAGGAAATCTCAAACTTTACAACATCTCTCGGTACAACGATTGGTATGCCGGGATGTACATGTGTATGGCCGATTCTTCTGGCTATCTTCTATACCAATGCGGTAGGTATCTCATGGACAGTATCTGACTATGTAATGTTAGCTGTTGTCTGCCTGATTCTTTCACTTGGAAGTGCAGGAGTACCTGGTATCGGAGTAGTATCTGCTATGGCAGTGTTCAAAGCAGTCAACCTTCCAATCGCAGCAATCGTACTTTTAGTACCGATCAACAACATTTCAGATATGATCCGTACATTCGACAATGTAACAGCTGGTAACGTAACAGCTGCGATCGTTGCCAGAAAGATGGGAACTCTGGATGATAAAATCTTTAATGCAGAAGAAAAGAAAGGAGAGAACGCATAATGAAATTGAAAAAGTCAACAATCGTATTGATCGTGTTAGCTGTCATTTTCCTTGGTCTCTCTGTAGTATCAACAAAGTATTCTGTGACTAGAACGATTCATGCAATCGATGAGATCGGAGATATGAAACTGAATGATGACAGTATCGACAGATTTAAAAAAGCAGCCGAATATTATGAAGCATTAGATCCAAATCAGAATCTGGAAGAGAAGATCACAAACCTGAAGACATATAAGGAAGACAGACTTAATTATGCAAGACTTATGATCAAGCAGGCTTCTCTTGCCGATAAAAAACAGGATGGTGCAGCAGATGCCGTAAAAGAGGCGCGTGAAGCTGTTGATACTTATGTAACGGCTGATGAGAAATGGAACATCGAGAATTATCAGGATCTTCTGGATCTGGAAGCTACTTATAGCAGTGATGGCGGATCCGGATCGAGTGATGATGCCGGTGAAGCACCTCCGATGTGCTAATATGTGTAAATGAAAAAGTTTATTTCAACAAAAAAGGAGAAAAAAATGAAGAAAAAAGTTCTTTCATGCTTACTTGCTCTGTCTATGTCAGCTGCATTACTTGCAGGATGTGGAAGCTCATCATCTGACAGCAAGAGCTCGGACGACAGCAAGAAAACAGAAGAAAAAGCAGATACAACAAAAGCATTATCTGCAACAGATTATAACTTCGAACCAGATTATTACTTCAACACATTCAATACAAATTCTTTAAAAGACAAACCGCGTCAGGGAATTAAGACATTCAAGAGTGTGGACGAAGTTGTATACGAAGACATCACATACGATGAACTGATCGACCTGTTCCAGAAAGAAGGAACATACATGATCGCACTTTGCGGATCATGGTGCCACAACACAAGAGCTATGACACCTTCTCTTACAAAATATGCAAAAGAGAATGGTATCGATACAATCTACACATATGACTTCAACCTGGATGATAACGAGAATGGTAATACATTCATCCGTATGTCTGACGGAAGTGAAAATGCAGGTGTAAACTACAACTACATGTATGGTGAAGTTGTAAAACAGTATCTGACAAATATTGATGACTGGATTGAGTTCCCATCAACAACTGAGAGAGCAATCTCTTACACAAATGCAAAGGGTGAAACAGAGACCGTTGGAAGAATCCAGCAGCCAATCGCTTTCATCTACAACAAAGACAACACAACAAATTACAGCGGCAAAGACGACAGTGCTGATAAATACCCTGTAATGTATGCGTTCGAAAAGATGGTAGAGCGTGACAAAGACGGTGTATACACAAAAGAGTATGACAAAGAAGGTAATGAAGTTACAGATAAGAACGGAGATCCTGTAAAGAATTACTGCACAAAGGAATACAATGCAGAGATGAAGAAGATGTTCGACTTCATCAAAGACAACAACATTGAATTCACAGAATATTCTAAAGAAAACTTTGTTCGTGAGAACTATCCGGCTCTTAAAGATGCTGAGAAGGTTAACATCAAGACTGTAACATATCGTCAGTTTGCATGGCTGTTACAGCAGGATGGAAACGCTATCTATATGGTAGGCGGACCATACGATGAAGCTACACAGAAAGAGATTGCTGAAGTGAATGCGAAGGCAGTAGAAAATGATGTAAATGTATACTTATGGGATCCATACGTTGACGGAAAAATCAGCGAGGATGACTGGGGATACAAGAACACAGGTGATATCATGAAGAGCGATAGCATTGGATTCATGTACACAACTCTGATCGAGAACTCTCTTACAAACCTTACAACAGATGAGTTCGAATCAGGTGCTGCCGATGCAAGCCTGACATACAAGAACGATGCTGGTGAAGAGAAGACAGTTCCGGTTATCAAATCACCATTTGTATTCTCATTCAACAAGGATGCAACAGATGAAGACGGAATCTCAGCTCCAATCACAGCTTACAGTGAAAAAGCTGATACACTGGATGCTGTATTCTCAGCTTATGCTGACGGAATTGCAAAATAAAAGTGATGAATAGAAGGGAGGTGTTACTTCGGTAGCATCTCTCTTTTTTGAACCGCTAAATTGTGATATCCTATAGGTGATAATTTTAGAATCATGAAAAGGAAAAAGTAGAAGATATGAAGAAAAGAATGAAAAAAATAAGCGCACTTTGTCTGGCGGGCATGCTGTGTCTTGGATTGTGGGCATGCAGTTCTTCGCAAGACAGTTCTTCGGAAGAGAGTTCTTCAAGTGACTCATCGGGTACAACGAAACAGGAAACAAGTGAAAACGGATTCCCTGTAAATATGCCGGAGTTTTCGACGACAGACATGGACGGAAATAAAGTGACGAATAATATCTTTGCAGATTATGACCTGACGGTCGTGAATTTCTGGGCAACGTACTGTAATCCATGTATCGATGAATTACCGGAATTGGCAGAGTGGAAAAAAGAACTTCCGGATAATGTGAACCTGATCGGACTTTTGGTGGATGTAGATGAAAAAGGCAGTGACCAGTATAAATTAGCGGAAAAGATCATTAAGGAGACAGGAGCAGATTATCAGCACCTGCTCGCAACGGAAGAATTTGATGACCTGATCAGTGATCTGGTCGGCGTACCGACGACATTTTTTGTAGACAGTACGGGAAAGATCATCGGTGAACCATTTGCCGGAGCGGATGTTGATGCGTATAAACAGACGGTAGAGGATTATCTGAATGGAAAGTGATCATAAAATAAGAAACAAAGGAATGGAAAATAGAACAAGACGGCTGATTGTCGGAGCAATATTGGTTGTGGCGGTTACGATGCTTGTATA
Organism: uncultured Dorea sp.; assembly: GCA_934309195.1. GTDB lineage: Bacteria > Bacillota > Clostridia > Lachnospirales > Lachnospiraceae > Dorea_A. Next base: position 1,936 of record CAKRCY010000084.1, on the reverse strand, counting down.
TGGAATATACAGGGGAGAAGTCTCCATTGTACTGAACAAAGCAGTTAATGTATGCCTGGAATGTATCGGCCTTGGATAAAGAAACAATGATGAGAAAATTAACATTTGAAATAAAACGAAAACTGATACAGGCTGCGGCATTTGGCTATTCCAATCTATATCTTGGCAATTTCCTGGATGGAAGATTATATAAAGGGAAATGGAAAAGTTTCTGCAATCCGGGAATGAACTGTTATTCCTGTCCGGCAGCAACCATGGCATGTCCGATCGGGGCAATGCAGGCGGTGAACGGTTCAATTGATTTTAAGATAAGTTTTTATGTCTGGGGAATGATCCTGGCATTCGGAGTCGTTCTGGGACGTGCGGTCTGTGGATTTCTATGTCCGTTTGGATTGCTGCAGGAACTGCTGTATAAGATTCCGTTTCCGAAGAAGAAATTATGGAAAGGATTTACCTGGATCAAATATATTCTGCTGGCAGTATTCGTTCTGCTGCTTCCGGTGGTAAAGACAAATGTTGTCGGAAGCGGCGCACCGGCATTCTGTGAATATATCTGTCCGGTCGGAACACTGGAAGGAGGAATTCCGCTTCTTTCCACACATCCGGAACTCCGCCATGTGATCGGGACATTATTTTCTGTGAAAATGCTGATACTTGTGCTCACACTGGTCGGAACTTTGAGTATCTGCAGATTTTTCTGTAAAGTGATGTGCCCTCTGGGAGCAATCTATGGAATACTGAATAAAGTCAGCTTTTTCCATATGGATGTAGACATGGAAAAATGTATCCATTGCGGGAAATGCAGCAGTGTCTGTCCGATGGATGTTGATCCGGTAGAGACACCGGATTCGGCAGAATGTATCCGTTGTGGGAAATGCATACAGGTCTGTTCGAAGGACGCATTAAAATTCGGAGTAAAAGTAAAAAGATAGAGAACGGTGGTTGTGCAAAATATATAAAAAATACAAGAATTTTCAAAAAATACTTGAAAAAAATACACATAATCCTATAATGGAGGTAGGTTAAGGAAATATTAAGAAATAAAGGACTTTGGAGGTGTTGTCATGATTAGTTTTATTATTTGCTTAGCGTTACTTATAGGAGGGTATTTTGTCTATGGTAAAGCGGTTGAGAACACTTTTGCACCGGATGACAGAGAGACACCGGCAGTTCGGATCAATGATGGTGTCGATTATGTGGTGATGCCACAGTGGAAACTGTTCCTGGTACAGCTGTTGAATATTGCCGGACTTGGACCAATTTTCGGAGCTATGCAGGGTGCATTATGGGGTCCGGTTGTATTCCTGTGGATTACATTCGGTACAATCTTTGCAGGAGGTGTACATGATTATTTTTCAGGTATGCTTTCTGAAAGAAATGATGGAGCATCGATTTCAGAAGTGTGCGGAATTTATCTGGGAAATGTGATGAAGAATGTCATGCGTGTATTCAGTGTTGTGCTTTTGGTCATGGTTGGTACGGTATTTGCAGTAGGACCGGCAGGATTGATCGTTACATTACTGGGAAATAAAGGTGTGACAGGAGTTTTGGCTAATCCGGAAGTATGGCTTTGGATCATCCTTGCATATTACTTTGTTGCAACATTTATTTCAATCGATAAGATCATCGGACGTATCTATCCATTGTTTGGTATCTGCCTGATCGTTATGGCAGTCGGTGTTATCGTTGGTATTTTCACGAATCCGAATTATACGATTCCTGAGATATGGACGCATTTCACTAACATGCATCCGGCAGGAAAGCCGATCTGGAGCTTTATGTTTATTACCGTAGCATGTGGAGCGATTTCCGGATTCCATTCTACACAGTCACCACTGATGGCACGTTGTATGAAATCCGAGAAACAGGGACATTTCGTATTCTATGGTGCCATGGTTGCAGAAGGTGTGATCGCACTGATCTGGGCAGCAGCAGG
>CAKRCY010000083.1:0-5882 GCA_934309195.1 uncultured Dorea sp. | reverse complement strand
TAAATATAGATTCGTTGCAGATACTAGAATTCATCTGCGTTCCGATAGAATAACATGCCTGATTTCTGTTTTCAATATGTAATTTAGAAATGTTTTATTTTTGTGAAACTTCTACAAATCTCAAAAAACTGTTATTAACTCTTCATCTATTGATTATGCATACACCGAAATCATAAACATCAACGACTCATCCCGTATCTCATACTGAAATATTCCCTCATATTTCTCTGCAATATCCCGAATATTCCGCATTCCGTAACCATGTAATCCATTCTCTTTTTTCGTCGATATAAATCCCGATCCATTTTGGTCTGGTTTCTTTGCAATCGCATTGGCTATTTCAATATAGATTAACTGATTTTTCTTTTTTATCTTAATTCGTATCCATCTTTCTTTTCCCTTAATCTGTTCACAGGCTTCCAGTGCATTGTCCAGTAAATTCCCGAAAAGAGATATGATCTCCCTGTCTGTGAACGGAAGCGTAGTGAAAACTTCTGTATCAATCTGCATGTCCGTTTTTTGTCTCTGCGCATCTTTTTCTTTCTGATTGAGAATCATATCTAACATATGATTTCCCGTCCAAACATGAAAATTATACTCCAATATATCTTCACTGAGCTCGTTCAGATATTCATGCAAGCCGCTCCAATTTTGTTCCTGGTCATAGTTCTTAAGCGCAAGGATATGGTTTTTCATATCATGAACAACTTTACGGCTTTTGAGCATTTCCTGATAACGCTCTTCCAGTATCTGAACCTTTGTCTGTAATGCTTTTTTCTCCTGCTCTTCCAGTTCGGCTAACAGCATGGTATGCTCTGACTCCCATGTATCTAACAATGCATCAAGAATGATCCATACACCAACAAGTACAAGCAACAGGATCATATATATCTCACCATATACTGGATATAAAGAATATTCTATGGCATCTTCATAAGTAAAACCATCATTAAATACTGCAAATGCGATCATAAACAGTATCCAGAAAAATCCCCTGTAATCACTAGGCCTTTCATTGATAAAAATATGATACAACCGCATAAATTCTACAATCTGAAAAAACAACATCAAAAAAAGAATGCACAAGAAAACAAAAGCAGTCGGTTTCGTATATCCCCATATCTTTTTCAGCGATGGCAAAAGCATTTCGTTATATGTTCTGACATAATCGTTCATTTTCAGTGCCTGATACAAATATCCATACATCGTATGATGATGGATCCACGGAACTAGAAAATACACTTGAAGGATGATTCCCATCACGATATCTGCTTTTCTTTTTCTCGTCCATTCTTTCATGCCACTTTCTCCCATCTTCTGCCGTTTTAAATTATTTACATAAATTCCTCATTTGTTTCTACCTTCTTGATCAGGAATTTTCCAAGTATCCATATAAATATCCATTCCAACACAACATAACCGAGCCACAGTCCGATACAGTTCTTAACATATGCTTTTTGTATACTTAAATTGTACATTCTTGCATGGAATGTTGCCAACGTATACAGCACCATTACAACTACCGCCACTTCCATCGGAATTCTGTAAAATACATACAGTTCATGTTGTAGCAAACGCATCCGCTCTTTCTTTTTCATGCCCATACATTTCAAAAAATCTGCTCTGTTCTTCTTATCCTCTAACTCAGACAGTACTTTTACATAGACAAGGAACATACTTGCGATCGCCATCGCACTAATAACAAATATATTTACAATCTGTTTTGTTGCACGTTCTGTCTTCATATCTGCGACCGCGGCTGCCTTACTGTAATAGCTGCTGATCTCTGCATCGTAGTCCAGATCAGTTTTATGTTTTTTGGCAAATTTCTGCATTTCATTTTCAATTTCCGATACACGTTTTTTATCGACATGGAGCAAAACAAGCTTTGTCGGTCCCTGCGATACAGTTACTCCATCTATACGATCTTTTTTATCTGTAATAATACTTCCGTCAATAATATTCGTATACTTCCACATTTTTTGCGCTTTTTTGAAGTATTCATCCGAGAACACAACCACATTCTCCAGTTTTCCCTGTCGGAAGCAACCAATCAGACTGCCGAATTCTTCTCCTGCAATTGTCCTTTGTATATATGTCGGCGAATCCAGTTTGGCACGAAACATAGAAAATCCTTCACAAGGGATTCCGATATGTAAAAATGGTTTCTTCTTTCCATATGACCAGTCTACAGGCTGTGCCTTTACCGAACGATCCTGTTGATGCACCAGATAAACCTTATTTCCATTTGCATCTAACACATTTGGGGATAATTTCGGAGTCTGACCATTTGCCCTTTTTAACGCGCGGTAAGTCGTCTCCGAGATTCCGATCTGCTGCCCCTGTGGTATCTTTTCTTCTCGGATACTTTCTGACTTTTCTGTCTTGTCTGCATTGGTCACCCTCACCATCGGAAATGATGTGATATCCGCATGATACGTTTCTTTGATATAGTCAAAAAACTTATCGTCCCCATCATCAGAGATACACACATAATCATATGGGAACAGGGATTCCGGTTTCTCTGCAATGGTAACCGAAACAGCCGGAAAGGCAAAATAAAACAACGCACAGGTATGCAGGATGACCAGCGCAAACATATACCATGCCGAGGTCCGCGATTTGTGATAAATCTGATTGTCCTGTAACATACGGTATATATACGTTCTCTTCTTTCTCTTATGCCGGATCCACATGCTTTCCGTAAAACGTATCAGCAGGAACAATCCTAAGAACAGAAGTGCCATTAATTTTATATTCTCATAGTTCCTTAATTCCCGGTACTTAAGCAGACTCCATGCACATAATACAAATCCAATGATCCAGAATACCGGTACAAATTTTCGTGGTACTTTTTCTTTACGTATTCTTCTTACCGCCGCATTGGTAATATCAAAATCGGTCGCAATATCTCTGGTCGCAGCCAGTGCAGTCAGATAAATCAGAAACATCACAAGCACAACTTTTACATACGTTTTCCAGGTAACTGCTGCCAGTACCATATCTCTTCCGATCTGAAGATACAGACATTTACGAAGTATCATTATGATACCATTTCCAATGATGCATCCTGTAAGAAGCGAACAGATAAATGCGATCACAATTTCCAGACCAATAATCAGTAATAATGCTTTCTTACGGATTCCAAGTGTTAAAAATATGCTATAACTCTGCATCCATTTCTGCATATAAAAAATCAACACAAATACCATCAGAAATACTGCACAGACTCCGATTGGAACCATTGCATTCCATACGATCAGCCCGAGGCCTTCCCCAATCAGGAAATTTTCCGCCCGGTGCAGCCCTGCCATCATCTGATAGGAGCCTGTCCCAGCAAAAATAAGGGCTGTCACAATCGTTCCACATAGCAGAAACAACCGGTAATCCTGCCAGTCATAGCGGAAATTTTTCCAGACGATCTGATAAAATAATTTTGTATATTTTCCCGGAAACGAAAGCCTCCTTCGTTCTTCCTCTTTTTCTGCTTTTTCTTTTCTGGAGCTTTCCTTTGCCTGCTCCACGGATTCTTTCCAGATGTCGATCATGCGGACCGCCAGAAATTCAACCACATTTACTCCGGTAAGTACGAGGGGATAAAGCATTGTCATCGTCGTATTATCCGCAATCGTTGCAAGTCCGGTCGTCAGGTGTAACAGCATGGCCGCATATCCCAACGCCATAGCAATAATATTCAGTCTCTTATCTTTTCTTAATATTACTGTTATTATATATGCAGCCGAACATAATTCATATAATACAAATACAATAAGCGGAATTTTTAATAACAGAAGATTCCCGTTCCATACGGAGGCACCTGCTTCCGACAAACCACCTGTTCCATATCTCTTCACATGAAAGTATGCACTATAAAGATTATATCTTTTTCCTTTTAATACGAACCATGGAAGTTGCGCAAGGACCAGGAAAATAGTATAGAGAACTATTGATACACTCATTTCCAGTTTTTCTTTTTTTGATATATGTTTTTTCTCATGGATCATTTTCATTTCCCCGTTTCTTCTACAACTCTTTCATCTTCCCAAGAATCTCCTGATAAAATGCCTCCTGATCCCCACTGTTCTTCAGATCTTCCAATATCACGCCATCTTTCAGCAGGATCAGCCTGCTACAATAGCTTGCCATCTGTGGGTCATGTGTGACCATAATGATCGTCTTTCCCATATGTTCATTAATATCCTTCAACGCATCAATCACGATCTTCCCGGACTTGGAATCGAGGTTTCCGGTCGGTTCGTCCGCGAGGATCAGATCTGGATTATTGATCAGCGCACGGCAAATCGCAACTCTCTGTTTTTCTCCGCCGGATACTTCATATGGTTGTTTCTCGAGAAGGTGTGATAAACCAAATTTTTCGGCATATGTTTCTACATTCTTATAACACTTATCAACCGGTGCCTTGTCCAACACCATTGGTAGCATGATGTTCTCCTTTACAGACAGACTATTTAACAGATAAAAATCCTGAAACACGAATCCAATCTCTCTTCTGCGTATATCCGCCAGTTCATCACTCCATAATTCAGATGCATCTTTTCCACTGAAAAATATCTTCCCGGAAGTTGGCTTATCGATCAGACCAAGCACTTTTAAAAGCGTTGTCTTACCGCATCCTGATTTTCCCATGATCCCGACAAATTCCTGTTCTTCGATGGTAAAATCCAGTCCTTTTAAAACTTTAATTTCTTCTTCACCCTGTCTGTCAGAATGGACCATTTTATAATTACGAACAAGGTTCTCCACTTTCATAACTTCCCGTTTATTCATCTTTTCCTTCCACCTTTCGAATGATAAATCTTCCTAGTATCCATGCAAATCCCCACTGTATTGCCAGATACATAAACCATATCCAGACAGCATGTTTCAGCCATGCAATTCTGACAGCATGCGTATACATCCGGGCATGAAACGTTGCTGCCGTAAAGATAGCAGTCACAACTATCGTTATCAACTCCGGCAGCCAGTAAAAGTAATACAGTTCTCTTTTCAGAAGTGATACCCGTTCTTGCTTCCGCATTCCCATACATTTCAGGAACTTGGCCCTTGCTTTCTTATCGCTCATCTCTGATAACGATTTGATATACATCAGAAAAAGTCCGGAGATTGTCATCGTAAGCAATACGAATGTATTTATGATCAGTTTCATCGTATATTCCGTCTTCAGATCATTGACGGCTGTCTTTTTTGAATACCAGCAATGTACTTCGGAATCATACTGTGCTTCATATGTATGATTCTTTTCCAGCTTTTTCATTTTCTTCTCAATTGCTGTCTGATATTTTTGATCTGCCCGGATCAATACAAGCTTTGTCGGACCCTGCTTAATTGTGACACCGTCTATCCGCATAGTCTTTTCTTCTATCTTGTCTCCGGTTAATATGTTCGTGTATTTCCACATTCCCTGTGCTTTCTTGAAATATGCATCCGAAAATACAACGATATTTTCCAGTTTCCCCTGACGGAAACATCCAATCAGACTTCCGATTTCTTCCCCTTCTATTGTTCTTTTCGGATATGCTTTGCTCGGCGAATATAACGTATAATATTCACACGGAAGACCGATATGCAAAAATGGTTTCTTCTTTCCAAATGTCCAGTCTACAGGCTGTGCCTTCACGGAGCGGTCTTGTTGATGTACCAGATATACCTTCTTTCCGTTTTGATCAAGATGCAACGCTTTTTCTTTATACGATGGATCTACATATTTTTTCAATTGCCTGTATGTCGATTCGGAAATCCCAATCTGTTGTCCCTGCGGCCTTTTTCCCTGCTGCATACTTTCATTTTGTTCTGTCTTATCTGCATTCGCCACACGGACCATCGGATATTCTATGATCTTTGCCTGATAATCGGTCTTTATC
>CAKRCY010000082.1:0-6089 GCA_934309195.1 uncultured Dorea sp. | reverse complement strand
TCTACTTTAATGATATCGCCTTCGGCTACTTTGTACTGTTTACCACCTGTTGCTATAATTGCGTACATATGGCACCTCCTATTATCATTACTCGCCAGTTACGGTGTCTGACTGATGATTCCGGCAGAACTTCAACCTCACTGTGCGGCATACTAGAAGATAATAGCATATGTTTTTCGAAAATGCAAGCATTATCAGAAATATTTTTTATCTTTTATATTCCAAGCAGTTTTTTCGCATTTCCCGAAAAGACTGCCATCTTCTCTTCCTCTGTCAACGGCATCTGATCGAATAATGTCACGAATTTCTTCTGATCTGCCCATGGAGAATCCGTTCCGAACAGGATCCTGTCTGCGCCATGCATATGTACCATCCGCAAGAACTGTTCCTCCGGCATTCTGTCCAAAATGACACCCGTATCAAAATATACATTCTGCCCTACCAGATATTTTTCTACCTCATCCCACATTTCGTTTCCACCCATATGGGCAAGTACTAGTTTTTCCGGCTTTACATCATCCAGAAGCTTTCTTGCCATCGCCGGCGTGCAATGTACATCTTTTGGACATTTCGGATCCGCTCCGGCGTGGACTACCGTGATAAGTCCAAGTTCCGATGCTGTATCGACAATATGTTCATAACGGATATCATCAAAATACATATCCTGATAATCCGGATGAAGTTTGATTCCCTTTAATCCCAGATTTTTGATCTCTTTCAATATTTCTTTATAATTTTCACATTCCGGATGGATTCCTCCGAACGAAATAACCGGCCCTTCTGTAAAAGCAGAAGCAAAACGGTTAATAGATTCTACCTGCGATACTTTTGTCACCGCCGGAAGGGAAACAGAAACATCAACTCCCGCCTTCTTCATGGAATCACAAAGTCCGGTATGTGTTCCGTCCGCAAACGGATTTGCTCCAAAAATGCCAGAAAGATAGTCGAGCGTCCGCCCGGCTATCTTATCTGGAAATATGTGTGTATGAAAATCAATGATCATTTTACTCTCCACATTCTTTTAATCTGTCATAACAGTAACCTATAATATCTCTTCTGGTGATAATACCGATGAAATGTCCCTGATCATCGATCACCGGAACAAAATTCTGTTCCATTGCGCGTCCGATCAGATCTTCCATATTCGATTCAGCTGTCACGCACTGATAATCCACACGTCTTTTAATCTTCATGATGCTGATTGATTCTGCCTCTTTAATATTAAAGAGATCCAGCTCCTTCAGTGACCACAAAAGATCTCCCTCTGTGATAGAACCGACATATTTCCCCTCTTTATTTAATATCGGTACACAGGAATACTTGTGATATTCCATAATCTCCAAAGCCTGACGTAAAGTGTGATAATCATAAATGTAAGCAAGATCACTTTTCGGCTTCAGAAAAAACATAATATTCATAGCTAATGAAAGCCTCCCCAATTTACTTTTGCAGTATACAGATCACTCTGCACACTGCTATATTATCATATTTATTAAACTATTGTATTTACAAAAATATCATAAACCGCATTGATAGCAGCATCAAAATCATGGCTTCTGACACCAATGATGATATTCAGCTCACTGGAACCCTGATCGATCATCTTGACATTGACATTTGCATGTGCAAGTGCTGCAAAGATACGTCCGGAAGTTCCCCTGGTCGCACGCATACCTCTTCCAACAACAGCGATCAGTGCCAGGTCCGACTCCAGTTCCAGGAAGTCAGGCTCTACAGCTCTGTGAATTCCCGCAATGACATCCTGTTCTTTTTCTTCAAATTCATCTCTGTGAACGAAGATTGTCATAGTGTCGATTCCTGACGGCATGTGTTCAATAGAAATATGATTTTTTTCAAAAACTTCTAATACTTTGCGGCAGAATCCGACTTCTGAGTTCATCATTGCTTTTTCGATTGTGATAGAAGCGAAATCCTTCTTACCTGCAATACCAGTGATCGTAAAACGAGGTTTTCTGCATGTGTCTTCTACGATCAGAGTTCCCTTATCTTCCGGTGCATTTGTATTACGGATATTGATCGGGATTCCCTCTTTACGTACAGGGAAGATCGCATCCTCATGAAGTACGGTTGCTCCCATATAAGATAACTCGCGCAGTTCTCTGTATGTGATCACATCGATCGGCTTTGGATTTTTGATAATTCTAGGATCAGCGATCAGGAAACCAGATACATCGGTCCAGTTCTCATACATGTCTGCATGCACAGCCTTTGCAACGATCGATCCTGTAATATCAGATCCGCCACGGGAAAATGTCTGGATACTTCCGTCAGGTTTTGCCCCATAGAATCCAGGAATGACTGCACGTTCCGTATTCTCCAGTCTTGCAGACAGGATCTCATGCGTCTTATCTCCGTCAAAATTACCATCCTCATCAAATACGATCACTTCTGCAGCATCGATAAATTCATATCCAAGATATGCCGCCATAATGATACCATTCAGATATTCTCCACGTGAAGCCGCATAATCTCTTCCGATTTTCTTGCTGAAGTTTGTACGGATTGTCTTAAATTCCTCATCCAGACTCAGTTCCAGATTCAATCCTCTGATAATGCTGTTATATCTTTCTTTGATTGCATCTAACTGTTCTTCAAAGTCTTTTTCTGCATCTTCACCAAGAATTGCCTGTCCATAACAGCTGTATAACATATCCGTTACTTTTGTATCATCCGGCGTACGTTTACCAGGTGCAGACGGAATGACATATCTTCTGGATTCCTCTTTTCTGATAATGTTACCTACTTTTTTAAACTGTTCGGCACTTGCAAGCGAACTACCACCAAATTTTACAACTTTTTTCACTTTTCGTATTCCTCCAACCAAGTATTTTCTGAAATGCATTCATATTCTTCCGCTATAAAAACGTAACTATATTTATATTACATCATTTCCGTGTGCACTTCAATGCAATAATGTGTTAATATGTGCGGGAATAACGAATGATTTTTAGAACTACTGCATAAATATACATACTTTTCAGGTACTCTCTGATTCTCCCCACAGCATCACTGCATGCGGTTATGGACGGATCACATCTGCAAATTCTGCTTTTACAACTTTCTGCAGATCCTGTGGTGCAAGCCGGATCTGCATTCCAAGCTTCCCGCCGCTGACATGCATATATTCCAGCTCCTTTGCATCTTCCTGGATTACGGTAGGGAACTGCTTCTTCATACCGATTGCCGTACAGCCCCCGCGGACATATCCGGTCACTTTCGTCAGATCCTTTAAATGCAGCATCTCCAGTGATTTCTCACCAACAACTTTTGCCGCTTTCTTAAAATCAATCTCGGCTTCGATCGGAATCACGAATACATAATGGTTCCCTGTTTTTCCTGTTGTTACCAGCGTCTTATAGACCAGTTTGTGGTCATATCCAAGTTTGTCTGCGGTCTGGATACCGTCTGTAAAATCATCGCATTCATATTCTTCATAACTATATGAAACTTTTGCGCGGTCCAGCATACGCATGGCATTTGTCTTTACTTCCTTTTTACTCATGTTTTATCACTCCTGTCGATTGATGGGAAGTCCGTTATACCTTTATAAAATATCTTTTCCAAGTCCATCCAGCGAAATGAACTCTGTCTTTCCTTCTTCTGCGTCTGGATTCTTTGCATACACATCCATTCTATGAATATGCACCGGTGTTTCCTCCGGATGTTCTCCTGCAAATTTCAAGAACGCTTCTGCCACCAGATCCGGCTTCAGATTCTGTTCACTTCCGGTTGCAAGATACAGATAGAGTCCATCGTCCAGTGCAGACATTTCATAGATCATCGGCTTGATATTGACTTCTTTTTCACTTCGCTTGGTCTTTTTCAACACCACAATCTCCGGCTGCGCCATGAATGCCTCCACCTTTCCTTTCCAGTTTTCCGGAAGCATGCGGATCTCTTCTGCATGCCGGAACGTCTCAGGAAATGTTACTTTATAATCTGCGGCGGCAACGATCGTCATACCACTGGCTTTCTTATCCGATGAAATCTCACGGAAGTTTATGACTTCTATTCCTTCCACCATCACTGCGTTCAACTGCGCAACCGCCTTTTCGGAAGAAATCGGTTCCGTGATCTCGATATCAAAATATTCCCCGTCACTTGTCACACCGACTCCAAGCGGCTGTGCGAATGACATGATCATATGCGGGCTGTATCCGGTTGTAAATGCAATCGGAATCTCTGCCCTGCGGATCGCCTTCTGGAAATAACGCATCACATCCAGGTGTCCGATGAAACGCATGACTCCATATTTGCGGAATTTAATTCTTACTTTCAATACAGACACCTCCTTTCCATTTTGCGACACCGCAGCCGGAACATTTCATACGGCAGTTTGGTGTTACTTCTGCATTCATTGCATGATTCCACTCTCGTTTCAGGAATTCTTTTGTTACGCCGATATCGATGAAATCCCAAGGGAACACCTCATCTAAAGGCCGCTCCCTGAGATTATAGAATGCGATATCAACACCTGTATTTTCAAACGCCTGCATCCATTTGTCATTATCAAACTGATCGCTCCAGGAGTCATACAGGCATCCCAGGCGGTAAGCTTCTTTAATGACTTCAGAAGTTTTTCTGTCACCTCTTGCAAATACACCTTCCAGAACAGTAACTTCCGCATCGTGCCAGTGATACTTCAGGCTCTTTCGGTTAAGCTGTTCATTAAATGCATGCTTTACGACCGCTGCTCTGGAAATGTATTCTTCATTCGTATACATTCTTGCCCACTGGAACGGTGTGAACGGCTTTGGAATAAAGAAAGACGTACTTGTTGTAATCTGACATTTTCCATTCCGCTGATCCTTCGGAATCTCATAGTAACGTCTGGCAATCTGGTCTGCAAGTTCCGGGATTGCCCGCATGTCCTCTTCAGTTTCAGTCGGAAGTCCCAGCATAAAGTAAAGTTTTACCTTATTCCAGCCGCCGTCGAACGCCTGTCCGGCACCGCCAATGATGTCCTCTACCGTAAGGCCTTTGTTGATCACATTACGCATTCTCTGCGACCCGGCTTCCGGTGCAAATGTCAGGCTGCTCTTTCGGATATCCTGTACCTGTCCCATCACATCCAGTGAAAATGCATCAATACGAAGCGATGGAAGACTGATATTGATCCCCTGTGATTTGAACTCATCAATCAGGAAGGTTACCAGTTCTCTCAAATGACTGTAATCACTGGAGCTTAACGAACTGAGGGAAATCTCCTCGTGTCCGGTACTCTTTAACATCTTATATGCATAATCTTTTAAGACTTCTACATCCTTTTCGCGGGTCGGACGGTATAACATTCCGGCCTGGCAGAAACGGCATCCTCGGATACAACCTCTCTGGATCTCAAGAACCACACGGTCCTGTGTCGCCTTGATAAACGGCACGACCGGTTTCTCCGGATACGTTGCACTGGTCATGTCCATAACCACCTGCTTTTTGATCTTTTCTTTTGCATGTGGATTGTTCGGACGGAAGCTCTCAATCGTTCCGTCTTCTTTATACGCCACATCATAGAACGCAGGCACATAGATTCCTTCGATCTCTGCTGCCATCTCCAGAAATTCTTTTCTCGTCCCGCCGCGTTTCTTATTCTCTTTATATACATTCAACAATTCATCATAGACGGTCTCGCCTTCTCCCATATAGAAAAGGTCAAAGAACTCCGCCAGCGGCTCCGGATTATATGTACATGGTCCCCCGCCGATCACGATCGGATCATCCCAGGTACGCTCTGCTGCCTGCATCGGAATCCCGCTTAAGTCCAGCACCTGTAAAATGTTGGTATAACACATCTCATACTGGATCGTAATCCCAAGAAAATCGAATTCCTTAATCGGATCCTGTGATTCCAGTGCAAACAACGGAATCTTTTTTTCTCTCATGATCTGATCGAGATCGGTCCATGGTGAATAGACACGCTCACACCACACATCATCGCGCTTGTTGAACATATCATAAAGGATCTGTATTCCCAGATGCGACATTCCTATTTCGTAGACATCGGGGAAGCACATAGCAAATCTGACAGACACCTTTTCAGGGTCTTTCATGACCGAGTTCACTTCATTTCCGAT
>CAKRCY010000081.1:0-6185 GCA_934309195.1 uncultured Dorea sp. | reverse complement strand
TTTTCTGTCTTTGCCACATATTGCTTTCCCAATTTTAATGCCGAAAGGCTATTTATTAATGCAAGATCTGTAATTTCTCCATTAAAGAAACGGTCCAGTACAACAAACATCCTGTCATTCGCGATATACCCAACAACCATATCACACGATTTGTCCAACTCTGCATACCGGTTATAAATGGATGTGCCTTTTGCCGAATCCATCTTTCCCCGATTATATGCAACCAGCAATGCCCAGTCGAGCCCCACTTCTATATCCATAATTTTTAATCCTGACAAATCCACACTTAGCGTATATATCTTTGCATCCGGATAATTACAGATTAAGGTCAAAGGCTGCGTTTGCTCCGTTCCCATATAGAATCCTTTACCAAAATCACATTTATCTCTACTTTTTGGTGCTATCGTTCCTTCTATTCCGGATTTGGATCCGTGAAATAGTATAATTTTCTCATTACTCGTGATTATCTGATTCTCTTTTCCTGTGTAACGTTCCATCTGAGTCATTATAAGACCTCCAAATCATTACAAATTCGATTCTCTTATTATAGCATGACTCATAAAACATTGCTATTTCATTTTCACCGCAACCACATGACACCGGAATTTTTCTTCCGCCTTGATCTTCATCTTAGTAAATCCTGCTTTTTCAAACATCTCTTTGAATTCCTCTCTTTTATAGGCTTTAACATCACCATGTCCAACCAGCCGTGCAAGCGGAAGCTCGATATGATTCATGAACCACAGCACGATTCCGTTAGAAGTATAATCTCTTAATATCAGTCTTCCATTTTTTCTGAGTACCCTGTAAACATTATCAAAGAATGCCTGTGGGTTCGGATAATGATGAAAGCTGTTCGTACAGATGATCACGTCAAAGGATTCGTCTGCAAACGGAAGATTTTCACAGTCCCCTACTATGAATTCTGTATTCTTCAGGTTCTTTTCTTTCGCTTTTTTGATCATTTCCGGAGTCAGGTCAAGTCCTGTATATTGCTTATCCGGATATTTTTCTGTCAAAATCTCGACCATTGGACCGGTTCCGCAGCCACAGTCCAGAACGTCTTTGAATTCTATATTCTCCAGTTCTGCGAGAACCTTTGGATAGTCATATTTACATATTTCGTATATTCCTGAATGTCCGGAATCGTATACTTTTGCCGCCTTGGTAAATTCTTTTACTGACATGTTTTTATATTCTTTTGATGTTTTTGCCATGGTTCATCCCTCTTTCTATTAGTTGCATCTAACTCTAATAATAAAACCATAACCCTAAAATGTCAATCTTCTGTTAGCTAGTGACAAATTCGATATATTAACTTAACAAAGAAAACGCCATAACCACAATCCCAAGAACCACTAATATCACCCCCGTCGCCCGGTTCAATGTCTTCGGTGTTGCCTTATTCGCAAATACCGCCGCAATCCTTGCCCACAACAGTGTGAACACAATACATAAAATCCACACTGCTATATTCGGCATTCCCCCGATTGCAAAATGCGAAACTGCGCCGGTAAAGGCAGTAAATGTCATGATGAACACACTCGTTCCGACTGCCGTCTTAAGCTCATAGCCAAGGACGGAAGTCAGGATCAGAAGCATCATCATACCGCCTCCGGCACCGATAAATCCACAGATAAATCCGATCATGACACCACAGATTACCGACTGCACCGCACGTTTCTTCGGTGATACTTTTTCCATGGCTTCTTTTGTTGTCATGACAGGTTTTACGATGAACTTAATGCCGAGCAAGAATGTCATAAATACCGAGAAATTTCCCATTGTTGCAGACGGTACCAGGCTGGATACATAGCTTCCTACAACCGTAAATATGAGCACACTGACCATCATGATCAGACCATTCTTCACATCCAGGTTCTTATTCTTTCCATATGTATAGGCAGATACTGCGCTTGCAAGTACATCTGATGAAAGCGCAATTCCGACTGCCATATAAGGCTCCATTCCAAGAAATGTGATCAGCATCGGACTGATCACTGCAGCCGCACTCATTCCGGCAAATCCGGTTCCGAGTCCGGCTCCCATGCCTGCGAAAAATGTTACGATAATCATTAATATTGTATTCATCTAGATCTTTTCCTCCAATATCTTTTCTATATTCGCTTCCATATGCGCCATTCCTTTTTGAAGTGCTTTTCTTGTATCTTCATCCATTCCTTCAAATAGTTTTTCAACAAACGACTGCTGGAGTTTCTGTCCTTTTTTGATAATCTCTTTTGACTTTTCTGTACAGAGCAGATGAACTTTTCTCCGGTCACCTTCTACACTTTTCCGCTCCAGATAGCCTTCATTCACAAGTTTATCCACATTTACCGATACAAGATTGGCTTTAATTTTTCGTACCTCTACGATATCTCTGGCGGTTTTGTATTCTGGGTTGTTCGCCAGGAATAATAAGATGTCAAATGCGGTCTGTGGAATATTCAGTTCATGGCATAACGGTTTGCAGGTCTCGCTATATGCCTTTGACAGCTTTTCTGCAAATTCAATTCCTGTGTTCATATATGTATGTCTCCTTTTTATTTCATTTTTGAACTATTCACATTTGTATTAATATAACACTTGGAAATAAGTTTGTAAAGTACTATCCGATATGCACTTATATGCCAGTGCACAGCAAAAGCCTTCCGAGTACCGACTCAGAAGGCTTTCCTGCTCTTTTAAAAATGAGCTGTTTTATTTCAATTGCTATATTTTCATCATCCCGGACATAATACATCCACCAACTGCTCCACATTTTTCCATATCATTCCACTGTTCTTCATCGAATTTTATTCCGCCGATCCCATATACCGGAATATTAACTTCCTTACACACTTCTTCTAAAAAATCCAGTCCTCTTGGCGGTAATCCCTTTTTACAGTCCGTTGCATAAATATGTCCTGCAGCAAGATAAGATGCGCCTAATCGCTCTGCTTCTTTCGCTTCTTCTACAGAATGTACAGAAATTCCAATCTTTGTAAACTTATTCTTTTCTTCGTCAGTTATTTTTTGCAAAATCGGAAGTGGCAGATGTACAGATGTACATTCCAGTTCTAATGCAGTCTCCCAGAAATTATGAAGAATACAAGACACCTGATAACGGCTGCAAATATCCATTACTTCTTTCGCCAATGTCACATATTCCTCATCTGTCAGATCTTTTTCCCTCAAGATCACAGCTTCCGGATGTATCTTGCATACTCTTTCTATCTGCTCTAAAAACGGACGATCGCACAGTTTTCGATTACTGACTGCAATGATCTTAAAGTCCTGATTGTTTACAGATTTTATCACTGACAACTCCTTTCAGCTGTATTCGGCTTGTTTTTAACACAAGATGCTCCCTGTTACACATAGATATAATCACTCATCACCGGTTGAAGATTGTGTTTCAGAAGTGCCTGATATACTTCATCCACGGAACGTCCATCCGAGATTTCAAACTGATCGTCACCCTTATCTTCGATATCTTCTACATGACTTCCGATACCGGTACTCACGCCGGCAGATATCTTCGTTGCAGCAATACTTACCAGATTATCACGGACTCTTTCACATTCTCGTGTCGAAACCGTGATACTTGCAAATGGCATAAACAGGCGGTATGCACATACTACCTGCAGAAGCTGCGGCTCATGCACATCCATCGGATTGATCCGGTCATTGTTGATGATCGGACGAAGTCTCGGACAGGAGAATGCGATCTCCGCATGTGGGTATTTTCTCTGTAACAGATAAGCATGATATCCGGTCGCAAATGCATCCTTTCGGAAATCATCCAGTCCCAGAAGTGCTCCGAATCCGACTCCGCGCATGCCGCCTTTTAATGCTCTTTCCTGTGCATTGACACGATATGGATAGATTCTCTTATGTCCCGCAAGGTGAAGTGTCTCATATTTATCCGAATTGTATGTCTCCTGGAATACCGTTACATAATCTGCTCCACATTCATGCAGATATGCATATTCGTCTGAATTCACCGGATAGATTTCCAGACCTATGACTTTAAAATATTTTCTGGCAATTTTACATGCTTCACCGATATATTCTACGGTAGATTTGTTACGGCTTTCCCCTGTAAGAATCAGTATTTCCTGCAGACCGGTCTCAGCGATGGCTGCCATTTCTTTTTCAATCTCTTCGGCATTTAACTGTGCACGGTTAATTTTATTATGGCAGTTGAAGCCGCAGTAGATACAATAGTTCTCGCAATAGTTTGCAATATAGATTGGTGTAAACATATAGACACTGTTACCAAAATGCTTTCTTGTCTCCATCTGCGCTGCCTGTGCGATCTCCTCCAGAAATGGCAATGCTGCCGGAGACAATAATGCCTGAAAATCTTCCGGTGTACGCTCTGTATGTGCCAGTGCACGTTTTACATCTTCTGCAGTATATGTATTATAATCGTAAGCCTCCATCGCTGTTACGACCTGGTCGAGGATCTCTGATCCGATATCCTCCATCCCCGGAAGATAAGTCATGTGATCGATCCGGTTCTTCTTCTGATCTTCCAGAATCGCCTCACTTAGAATACTTTCATTGATATGTGTATCTTCATGCTTTGTTTCCATTATCCAATCCTCCTAATCCTGCAAAAATCCTGTCAGAGGTGAAGAAGCACTTGCACCGCGTTCGATCGTTCTTCCAAGTCCGGAAAGGTATGCACTTCTGCCCGCTTCGATTGCTTTCTTAAATGCTTCTGCCATTGCAGGCACATCTCCCGCAGTCGCAATTGCTGTATTTGCCATAACTGCGGCCGCTCCCATCTCCATTGCCTCGCATGCCTGGGACGGACGTCCGATTCCGGCATCTACAATGATCGGCAGATCAATCTCATCGATCAGGATTTGAATAAAGTCTTTTGTACTGAGTCCTTTGTTTGAACCGATCGGTGCGCCAAGCGGCATGATACATGCTGCACCGGCATTTGCAAGATCTCTTGCAGCATTCAGATCCGGATACATGTATGGCATAACTACGAATCCTTCTTTTGCAAGAATTTCTGTAGCTTTGATCGTCTCATAGTTATCCGGAAGAAGATATTTCGAATCTCTTACCACTTCTACTTTGACGAAATTGCCGCATCCGACTTCTCTGGACAGTCTGGCGATACGTACCGCTTCTTCTGCATTTCTGGCTCCTGATGTATTTGGAAGAAGTGTCACATCTTCCGGGATATAATCCAGAATGTTGGCAAGTCCACCTTCATTTGCACGGCGGAGTGCCAGTGTGATAATCTGTGCTCCGGCTTTTTCTACACATGCTTTCACCAGATCCAGTGAAAATTTTCCCGAACCAAGTATAAAGCGGGACGTAAATTCTTTTCCTCCAAGGGTAAATATATCTGCTTTCTTTGTTTCTGTATTGTCCATAATCAAATCCTTCTTTCTTATTATTTGTCTTTTCTATTTGCTTTTTCCTATTGGTCTTTCTACACGTCTTCTTCCCCAAGAATCAGACGTGTGATCATATTTGCTTCATGAGCCGCACAGATTGCAACTCTGGGAGCCATCAGACCGTTCCCATAAGTTGGTGCTGTCTCGCGGTCTCCGCACAGGTAAAAGTTCTTCATTAATTTCTGTGTGCGGATCGTATTACTGCTTCCGTATCCAGCCATACCGGTTGCCGATACGAGTTTCTTTTCCGGAAAATGTTCCAGTATTCCATTGACCAGCATTGCCTTCGCTTCTGGATTATCGAATGCTTCACACACAATCGCTTCGTCATTAAATAGTGTCTTAAGATTCTCTTCTGTGACTTTCACACAATCTGTATAGATATCCAGATACGGATTAATCTTTAACAGTAATGCTTTTAATGCATCTGTTTTGTACATTCCAATGTGCTCCATAAAGTACTGCTGCCGGTTCAGGTTCGTAATATCTACCACATCAAAATCTATCAGATGGAGATGTCCGACTCCGATTCTCGCAAGTGCATATGCCACATTTGACCCCAATCCGCCAAGTCCGGCTATCGCAACTCTTCCGGCCGACAGAATTTTCTGCTTTTCCGGAGAATGCCTCTCATTAAGCGCAGACATAATCTCTTCTTTGCTGAGTATTTTCTTTGATTCTGTCATTCTTTTAGCCTCCTCCTACGAATGTCACAACTTCCAGACGGTCGCCGTCTTTTAACATGGTATCGGAATAGCTGTATTTCGGAAGAATATCTCC
>CAKRCY010000080.1:0-6885 GCA_934309195.1 uncultured Dorea sp. | reverse complement strand
CTGGAAGCCACATTTTTGATATAGTCTTTATACTTTACGTAATAATTTCTTGCGGTAGAATCCCGTGGGCTTCCATCGTGGACAACAATATATTCAGGAACGACGACACGACTTAAGACAATCTCACCGGATTCGATGGTTGGCTTGATCTCATCCTCTGGAATCTTGGGCGGGTATGTGGCATATAATGTATGAGCGGGTATGACGAATATAGCTTCATTTTCTTCCTGGTTATCGACGGGTTTCATGCTGACATTCTGCAGGGCTGTTACGTGGGGCAGAATCTCTGCTCCGGCAATGCTGACGGATTCATATCCTGCAGCAGATATTTGCAAGGTATATTCTGAATACGGCTGGATCTCATTTTCCGGATCCAGGCTGTATTCCAGAGGTGGTGCGGCAAGATCGATCATATCGGTCTGTCCGGAACTGTCGGTAGTAAGCTGCTCTAAAGGAGTTTCCGGAACGCCGGTGTAGGAGATGGAAATCCGGGCTCCCTGAATCGGATATGCGGTGATGTCGGAGACGAGATTGATCTGCAGACGGCCTTTATCAGGAGTATCCTGAGTGGTTGAAGTCGCTCCATTCATAATAATAGGACCTCTTTTAAAACTCTGTTACTGACAGAGTATGCAAAAGTAAGAAAAATGTGAGAATTGCGGAAAGGGAAAGAAAACGGTATAATAAAGTATTCCCAGATTATGTAGAACATCATAAGAATGATAGAAACAGGAGCGAAAAACAGAGCATGAAAAGAAGGCGTTTACGAATATATAGAAAAAGAAGAAAAAAGAAACCGCTCATCCTGATTCTGATATGCATTTTACTCATAGGGATCGCGGCAGCAGAGCGAATCGGATACATAGATATGGAACAGCTTATTTCCGATAAACAGGAAGAGATTCCTTATCAGAAAGTATCCAAAATGGCAGAAGAGAACACAGAAAAATACTATTACCGGCAATTGTCGGAAGAACAGAAGCAAGTTTATCGGGAAATCCTGGAAGGTGTCAGAAATCACACAGAGGAGATCTATGTACATGATACAGATGCAGATGAGACGAATCAGATATTCCAGAAGCTGATGAAAGATCAGCCGGATATCTTCTGGTGTGATGGAACAGCAACGGCTACAACGCATAAGGGAACGGAAAGCTATACGGTCCTGAAACCGAAATATTTTTATACAGCTAAGGAAAGCCAGACGATGCAGACAGAGATTACGCAGGCGGCAGAAAAGTGGCTGGCAGATCTGGATGCTGACGCAGATGAGTATCAAAAAATTCTCTATGTGTATGAAAAAATTGTAGATGAAGTGGACTATGACGAGAGTGCACCGGATAACCAGAACATTTACAGCATATTTGTCAATCGGCAATCCGTATGCGCCGGATATTCAAAGGCAACGCAATACTTACTGGAACAGCTTGGAGTGTTCTGTACTTATGTGACAGGAAAGACGACAGAAGGCGGAAACCATGCATGGAATCTGGTGAAGTGTAACGGCGATTATTATTACGTTGACACAACCTGGGGCGATCCGGTATTCCAGCAGGAAGAAGGCGAGGATATATCCAGGGATACGAATCAAGAAACAGACACTTCCGGGAATAAGACAAATATCAGTTATGATTACATGTGCTGTGATGATACACAGCTGTTCCAGACACATATCCTGGAGAAAGACACGCAGATGCCGGAGTGCAGCAAGATGGATTGCAATTATTATGTGATAAATGGAATGTATTACACGCAGTATGATGCGGAACAGGCATTGGGAGCCATGAACCAGACGATCTGGTCGAAGAAAAGTGCGACCACTTTCAAGTTCTCTGACAATGCGGTTTATCAACAGGCGCATGATGACATTTTCCAGAAAGAACTTGCAAAAGCAGCGCAGAATCTGGCAGACTACTATGGGTTATCACAGGTGAAGTACCAGTACATCGATGATCCGAGATTACACAAGATTGTAATATTTTGGCAGTATTCATAAAAAAACAAAAATATCCGTTGAAAATCCTCGGATTATGTAGTATAATTTTTACAATTTGTGAAGACATAAATTGTCTGGTGCCGATGGATCAAAACAAGGCAGTTTTGTGCTTGCACAAACTGTCTTTTGTTCTATATTTTTAAGAAAAAATTCCTTGTTACAACGAATTTTTTTTGCCCAAATATAGGAACATACCTGAGGAACGGCGGGATGGCTTCATAAAAAAGAAAAAGAAACACAGAAGGGAAAAGGTGAATATATGAAAGCATTTCTTATATTAGAAGACGGGACTGTCTTTACCGGAACCAGTATCGGTTCGACAAAAGACATGATTAGTGAGATAGTGTTTAATACTTCAATGACAGGTTATCTGGAGGTATTAACCGACCCTTCTTATGCGGGACAGGCCGTAGTAATGACCTATCCATTGATTGGAAATTATGGCATCACACCGGATATGGAGTCAAGGAAGGCATGGCCGGATGGATATATCGTAAGAGAACTTTCCAGAATGCCAAGCAACTTCCGTTGTGAAGGAACAATTCAGGATTTCCTGAAAGAACAGGATATTCCGGGAATTGCAGGAATTGATACACGTGCCCTTACAAAGATTCTTCGTGAAAAGGGAACCATGAATGGAATGATCACCACCAATGAGAATTATAATTTAGACGAGATCCTTCCGAAGTTAAAAGCTTATACAGTTGGTGACGTGGTATCAAAAGTAACATGTGATGAAAAATATGTCTTAGAAGGCAATGGACCAAAGGTAGCTCTTATGGACTTTGGTGCGAAAAAGAACATTGCCAAATCTTTAAATGAACGCGGCTGTGAAGTAACAGTCTATCCGGCAGGTACAAAGGCAGAAGAAATCATTGCCTCTGAACCGGACGGTATTATGTTGTCTAACGGACCTGGAGATCCGGAGACATGCGTATCTATTATCGAAGAGATCAAGAAATTATACAATACTGATATTCCTATTTTTGCAATTTGTCTTGGACATCAGCTTATGGCGCTTGCAAATGGCGCAAAGACTTATAAGTTGAAATATGGACACCGCGGCGGTAACCATCCGGTGAAGGATCTGACCAACAACAGGGTTTACATTTCTTCACAGAATCATGGTTATGCAGTTGACGGTACGTCAATTGACCCGAAGGTAGCAAAAGAAGCGTTTATCAATGTGAATGACGGAACCAACGAAGGTCTTGCATATGAAGGAAAGAACATTTTTACAGTTCAGTTCCATCCGGAAGCTTGTCCGGGACCACTGGATTCCGGATACCTGTTTGACAGATTTATGGATATGATGAAAGGAGCAAAATAATGCCTAGAATTAAAGATATTAAGAAAGTATTAGTAATTGGCTCTGGTCCTATTATCATTGGACAGGCAGCGGAGTTTGACTACGCAGGTACACAGGCCTGCCGTTCATTAAAAGAAGAAGGTCTGGAAGTAGTTCTGCTGAACTCTAACCCGGCTACAATCATGACAGATAAAGATATCGCAGACCGCGTATACATTGAACCTCTGACAGTTGAAGTAGTAGAACAGCTGATCTTAAAAGAAAAACCAGACAGTGTTCTTCCGACACTTGGCGGACAGGCAGCACTGAACCTGGCTATGGAACTTGAAGAGAACGGATTCCTCAAGAGAAATAATGTACGTCTGATCGGTACTACTTCCGAGACGATCAAAAAAGCGGAAGACCGTCTGGAATTCAAGATGACGATGGAGAAGATCGGTGAGCCTTGTGCAGCTTCTAAAGTCGTAAAGGATGTGCAGACAGGTATTGAATTTGCAGAAAGCATCGGATATCCGGTTGTACTTCGTCCGGCTTATACACTTGGCGGAAGCGGCGGAGGAATCGCTGACAACAGAACAGAACTCGTAGAGATCCTGGAAAACGGACTTCGTCTTTCCCGTGTTGGGGAAGTTCTGGTAGAGCGCTGCATCGCAGGATGGAAAGAAATTGAGTACGAAGTAATGCGTGACAGCAATGGTAACTGCATTACCGTATGTAATATGGAGAACCTTGACCCGGTTGGTGTTCATACAGGAGACAGTATCGTAGTAGCACCTTCCCAGACACTGAGCGACAAAGAGTACCAGATGCTCCGTACTTCTGCACTGAACATCATCAGCGAGTTAAATATCACTGGTGGATGTAACGTACAGTATGCGCTGAATCCGGATTCCTTTGAATACTGCGTTATCGAGGTTAACCCTCGTGTAAGCCGTTCTTCAGCACTTGCATCTAAGGCAACCGGATACCCGATCGCCAAGGTTGCGGCAAAGATCGCTCTTGGATATACACTGGACGAGATCAAGAATGCAGTAACAAAGAAGACATACGCAAGTTTCGAGCCTATGCTTGACTACTGTGTTGTTAAGATCCCAAGACTTCCGTTTGATAAGTTTATCAGTGCAAAACGTACACTGACAACACAGATGAAAGCGACCGGAGAAGTTATGAGTATCTGTGATAACTTCGAAGGAGCACTTATGAAAGCCATCCGTTCTCTGGAACAGCATGTAGACAGTCTTATGTCTTATGATTTCTCTTACTTAAAAGGAGAAGAACTGTTAGAAGAACTGAAAGTCGTAGATGACCGTCGTATCTGGAAGATTGCGGAAGCAATCCGCCAGGGCATCAGCTATGAAGACATTCACAGAATTACAAAGATTGACAACTGGTTCATCGATAAGATTGCAATTCTTGTAGAGATGGAACAGAAATTAAAGACAGAAGAATTAACAGCAGAGACATTAAAAGAAGCAAAACGCTTAGAGTTCCCAGATAACGTGATCGCAGAACTGACAGGAAAGACAGAGCGTGAGATCCATGACCTTCGTCATGACAATGGCATTACAGCTTCTTATAAGATGGTTGATACCTGTGCGGCTGAGTTCGCAGCAGAGACACCATATTACTACTCTGTATTCGGAAGCGAGAACGAAGTAGTTGAGACTTCCGGCAAGAAGAAAGTACTGGTACTTGGTTCCGGACCGATCCGTATCGGACAGGGTATCGAGTTCGACTTCTGTTCTGTACATTGTACATGGGCATTTGCTAAGGAAGGCTATGAGACAATTATTGTAAATAACAACCCTGAGACAGTAAGTACAGACTTTGATATTGCTGACAAGCTGTACTTCGAGCCTCTGACACCGGAAGATGTAGAAAGCATTGTAGATCTGGAAAAACCGGACGGAGCAGTTGTACAGTTCGGTGGACAGACAGCGATCAAGCTGACAGAATCTCTTATGAAGATGGGCGTTCCGATCCTTGGAACATCTGCAGAAAATGTAGATGCAGCCGAAGACCGTGAGCTGTTTGATGAGATTCTTGAGCAGTGCGAGATTCCAAGACCGACAGGTGGAACTGTATTTACAGCAGAAGAAGCAAAGAAAGTTGCAAACAGACTGGGATATCCGGTACTGGTAAGACCTTCTTACGTACTTGGCGGACAGGGAATGCAGATTGCGATCAACGATCACGATATTGATGAGTTTATTGGAATCATCAACCGTATCGCACAGGATCACCCAATCCTGGTTGATAAGTATTTACAGGGTAAAGAGATCGAGGTTGATGCCGTATGTGACGGAGAAGATATCCTGATTCCTGGTATCATGGAGCATATCGAACGTGCCGGAATCCATTCCGGAGACAGTATTTCCGTATATCCTGCACAGAGCATCTCTCAGAAGACAAAAGAGACAATTGCCGAATATACAAGAAGACTTGCAAAATCATTACACGTAATCGGACTGATCAATATTCAGTTCATCGTATGTGGAGAAGATGTATATGTTATCGAGGTTAACCCTCGTTCCAGCCGTACAGTTCCATATATCAGTAAGGTAACAGGTATTCCAATCGTACCACTTGCAACAAAAGTGATCATCGGACATAAGATCAAAGAACTTGGATATACACCTGGATTACAGCCGGAAGCAGATTACTTTGCGATCAAGATGCCGGTGTTCTCATTTGAGAAGATCCGTGGTGCAGATATCAGCCTTGGACCTGAGATGAAGTCTACAGGAGAGTGTCTGGGAATTGCCAAGACATTTGATGAGGCGCTTTATAAAGCATTCATCGGTGCCGGAATTAAGCTTCCAAAACATAAGAATATGATCATGACAGTTCGTGATGAAGATAAGGAAGAAGCAGTAGAGATCGGACGCAGATTTGAGAAGATCGGTTACAAGATCTTTGCTACAGAAGGAACTGCCAAGGTTCTGACAGATGCCGGAGTAAAGGCTATGACAGTAAATAAGATCGAGCAGGAATCACCAAACCTTATGGATCTGATCCTCGGACATAAGATTGATCTGGTTATTGATACACCTCCGCAGGGAGCAGATCATTCAAGAGATGGATTTGTGATCCGTAGAAATGCGATCGAGACAGGTGTTAATGTGCTGACAGCAATTGATACGGCAAAAGCACTGATCACCAGTCTGGAGAATACAGACATTCAGAAACTGACACTGATTGATATTGCTAAAGTTTAATCAGATTGAAATCATCAGCTGAGTGAATACACCCTCATATAGGATGAAAAAGTCCTGTATGAGGGATTTTTTATATAAAAAATGTGGATCATGGCAAGAAAGTAAATAAAAAAGTTGACAAAACACTGCACACATGATATGATACCAATCGTTGCTCGTAACAAAATTGTAATATTTGTAATAATGTTGCAAAAAATGCATATACTTTATTAAAAGAAATGTAAAGCATTGCAACAAAATCAGGAGGGTATTTATATTATGTTAAAAGCGAAGAGACTGAAATCAATGTTCGTGCTGTATTCAGCATGTGCAGTAATGGCAACTGGTTTTACCAGTCAGGCAGCCTCTGAACGGCCGGAAGT
>CAKRCY010000079.1:0-7427 GCA_934309195.1 uncultured Dorea sp. | reverse complement strand
AAATGATTGATCGTCAGACGGCAGTTATTCGTACATCCCTTACATTTGGTCATGGTAGTAGAATATTCCATGGCTTCTATGTCTTCGATGGAAAGCATGGTTGTACCTTCGCAGTCAACGTAACGCTCACGGGCGATCAGTGCAGCACCGAATGCGCCCATGATACCGGCAATATCCGGACGAATGGCTTCGCAGTTAGCGATCTTTTCAAAGCTCCGCAGTACGGCGTTGTTGTAGAATGTTCCTCCCTGAACAACGATGTGTTTGCCGAGCTCAGATGCATCGGACACCTTGATAACCTTAAATAATGCGTTCTTGATTACGGAGTAAGCAAGACCAGCTGAAATATCAGCAACCTCCGCACCCTCTTTCTGAGCCTGTTTTACTTTTGAATTCATGAAAACAGTACAGCGGGTACCAAGGTCAATCGGGTTTTTGGCAAATAATGCTTCATGAGCAAAATCTTCTACCGTATAATTTAGAGATTTTGCAAATGTTTCAATAAAAGAACCGCATCCGGATGAACATGCTTCATTCAATTGTACGCTGTCAACCGTCTGATTCTTGATTTTGATACATTTCATATCCTGGCCTCCGATATCCAGGATACAGTCTACATCCGGTTCAAAGAAGGATGCGGCATAGTAATGAGAAACTGTCTCTACCTCTCCTTCGTCTAACAGGAGGGCAGCTTTGATCAGTGCCTCACCATATCCGGTAGAGCAGGAGTGAACAATCTCCACGCCTTCCGGCAGTTTACTGTAAATGTCTTTGATGGCAGAGATCGTTGTACCAAGAGGATCTCCTTCATTATTATGATAGAAAGAATATAATAAAGTACCGTCTTCGCCTACCAGAGCAGCTTTGGTTGTGGTGGAACCTGCATCAATACCAAGGAATGCTTTTCCCTGATAAGTGGCAAGATCCTTCACAGGTACCTGATGTTTCGCATGACGGTTTTCGAATTCTTTAAAATCTGCTTCCGTTGCAAACAGCGGCTCCATACGATCCACTTCGAATTCCATTTTGATCTTTCCTTCCAGACGGTGCTGCATATCAATGAGAGGCACGTCCAGATCTTTCTTTGAATTCAGAGCAGAACCGGCTGCTGCAAACAGATGGGAATGTGTCGGGGCGATGATGTGTTCATCGTCCAGCTTCAGTGTGCGGATGAAAGCTTCGCGCAGTTCAGAGAGGAAATGAAGCGGTCCTCCTAAGAATGCAACGTGTCCGCGGATTGGTTTACCACAGGCCAGTCCGCTGATAGTCTGGTTGACAACTGCCTGGAATATAGAAGCAGCAAGGTCTTCTTTGGCAGCACCATCATTGATCAGAGGCTGGATATCGGTCTTGGCAAATACACCACATCGTGCAGCAATGGTATAGAGAGCTTTATAATTTTTTGCATATTCGTTCAGTCCGGAGGCGTCAGTCTGTAAAAGAGATGCCATCTGATCGATGAAGGATCCTGTACCACCGGCACAGACGCCGTTCATACGCTGCTCTACATTACCACCTTCAAAGTAGATAATCTTGGCATCTTCTCCGCCGAGTTCGATAGCAACGTCTGTCTGAGGTGCATAGTCCTGGAGAGCAGTAGATACAGCGATCACTTCCTGTACAAACGGTACACCAAGATGTTTCGCAAGAGTCAGTCCGCCGGAACCGGTAATGACCGGTGATGCATGGACAGGACCTAATTTATGTACCGCTCTTCCTAACAGATCGGAAAGAGTTTCCTGGATGTTCGCGAAATGCCTCTCATAATCAGAAAATACCACTTCATTATTCTCATCTAATATGGCAATCTTTACGGTTGTAGAACCGATGTCGATACCAAGTGCGTATAATTCTTTTTGATTCATATTATGTGACTCCTTATCATGTTAAACTATATGTCTTTCTTCTTATTAAATGCATTTTGCTTAATTGCAACCTGTAACATTATACGACAAAAGTTCTCAAAAGACAATTAACAAATGTTGAAGATATGTTAAAAAGAGATGAACTTTACTTGGCACAATTGACAAATATCAGTTGGGAAGGTAGAATATCTACAGTGTGAGAATAAACGTAAAGGAGCAGTTATATGAACAATTGGTTAGATAAACTTGAACGGAAATTTAGCAGATATGCTATTCCAAATTTGATCACATATATTATAATATTATATGCAGCCGGATTTGCGCTGGGGTTGATTAACCCGACGTTCTATAGCCAGTTCTTAAGTCTTGATGCCAGCAAGATTCTCCAGGGGCAGATATGGAGAATTGTTACATTTATTATCCAGCCTCCGTCTGACAGTCTGATCTTTATTGCATTTGCGCTGTATCTCTATTATATGATAGGGAAGCAGTTAGAGGCAGCGTGGGGGGCGTTTCGTTTTAATCTGTATTTCTTTTCGGGAATGCTCTTTATTGTATTGGGAGCCATACTGGCATACTTACTGACAGGCACTGTGTTACCGATGGATACATGGTATCTGAATTTATCGTTATTCTTTGCATTTGCAGCACTATATCCGGATATCCAGCTGTTATTATTTTTCGTTATTCCGATTAAGATCAAATGGCTGGCTATACTTGATGGCTTGTATTTTATCTATGCGATTGTGCAGGCTTTTCTTCCGGCCTACGGCGGAGGTGTTTTCGGTATATATTATAAGGCGAATGCGCTTGCAGCATTCATCTCAATCCTGAACTTTATTATCTTTTTCCTGAGTTCACGGAATATGAAGCCTTACACACCAGGTCAGATGAAAAGAAAGAATGATTTCAAACGCAAGATGAAATATGCGGAAAGACCGGTAAACAGTTATGCAAATGGAGCAAAACACAGATGCGCAGTCTGCGGAAGAACAGAACTGGATGACCCGAATTTGGAATTCCGGTATTGTTCAAAATGTAATGGCAATTATGAATATTGCCAGGATCATTTGTTCACACATACACATGTTAAATAACTAAGAGAGGAATAGGAGAAATATGAAAAAAACAAAAATTATCTGTACAATGGGACCAAATACAAATGATGAAACCATGATGAGAAAGTTAGTTCAGAATGGAATGGACATTGCAAGATTTAACTTTTCACACGGTGATCACGAAGAACAGAAGGGCCGTATGGATATGTTAAAGAAGATTCGTGAAGAAGAGAACAAACCGATCGCAATTCTTCTGGATACAAAAGGACCTGAGATCCGTACAGGTGTATTAAAAGATGGAAAGAAAGTACAGCTTGAAGCAGGAGAGACATTTACCCTGACAACAGACGAGATTGTCGGAGATAACAAGATTGTTTCTATTACATACAAAGGTCTGGTAGAAGATGTCAAAGCCGGAAGTACGATCCTGATCGATGATGGTCTGATTGAACTGAAAGTAAAAGATAAAAAGGGAAATAACATCAATTGTGAAATTGTCAATGGTGGCGAGCTCGGAGAAAAGAAAGGTGTCAATGTACCAAACGTTGCGATCCGTCTTCCAGCTATCACAGATAAAGACCGTGATGACCTGAAATTTGGTGTGGAGCAGGGTGTAGATTTTATTGCAGCTTCATTTGTCAGAAATGCAGAATGTATTCTGGAGATCAAATCATTCTTAAGAGAATGTAAGGCTCCGTATATCCCTGTAATTGCAAAAATCGAGAACTTTGAAGCAATCAAGAATATTGATGAGATTATCCGTTGCGCAGACGGAATCATGGTAGCCAGAGGAGATCTTGGTGTTGAAATTCCGGCAGAGGAAGTTCCATACCTTCAGAAGACAATTATCCAGAAATGTAACGATAACTTTAAACCGGTTATCACAGCTACACAGATGCTTGATTCTATGATGCGTAATCCACGTCCTACAAGAGCAGAGGTTACAGATGTTGCCAATGCGGTATATGACGGAACAGATGCAGTCATGCTTTCCGGAGAGACAGCTCAGGGTAAATATCCGTTAGAAGCTTTACAGATGATGGTTCATATTGTTGAAAATACAGAGGAGCATCTGGATTATGATATGATCCTTAGAAAAGCAGGAGAACACAGACTTAAGAGTGCATCCAGCGCACTTGCAAATGCAACAGTAACAACGGCTAATAATCTTCGTGCTAAATGTATCGTAACACCAACTGTATCAGGTGCTACGGCAAGAGTTGTATCTAAGTTCAAACCTAAGACAGGTATTATCGGTATCAGCCCGGATGAGGCAACACTGAGAAGAATGCAGATCAACTGGGGAGTTATGCCGCTGAAATCAGTTGCTGTATATACAACAGAAGATATCTGTGATACTGCAATCGATCTGATCTGTGCAAAGAAGCTTGCAGAAGCAGGAGACATGGTTGTATTAACGCTTGGAATTCCATCTACAAATGTATCTGAGAACAGAACAGTAAGTAACATGATGAGAATTGCGATGGTAGATGACAGAAAATAAAAATAGTAAATAAGCAGGACTGCTTATAAAGAACCAGAAAGCAACGAGGCTGAATGAGCCTGGGCTTTCTGGTTCTTTGCATGTTTTTGAGAAAGTTTCTCCTTGACATACAGCGAAAATTCACTTATAGTGTTCCTGTAGAGAACTACTAAAGAACCAAAAGGTGGATGACGAAGATGGAACAGACATCATTTACAGAGCGCCTGATGGAATTCGGACTCACAAGACAAGAAGCAAGCATTTATCAGTGCCTGCTGACAGAGGGAAAGGTAACTGGATACGAAGTTGCTAAACAGACCGGAATATCCAGATCCAATGCATATAATTCTCTGGCTAGTATGACAGAGAAAGGTGCGGCTTACCTTGTAGAAGAGGCCAGTACCAGAAAATATGTGCCTGTCCCGCTTAACGAATTCTGTAAGAATCGTATCCGTAAGCTGGAGGAATCCGGAAAATGGCTGCAGGAACATATGCCGACGGAGAAAGCGTATGTAGAAGGAT
This sequence comes from uncultured Dorea sp., assembly GCA_934309195.1. Classification (GTDB taxonomy): domain Bacteria; phylum Bacillota; class Clostridia; order Lachnospirales; family Lachnospiraceae; genus Dorea_A. Next base: position 2,499 of record CAKRCY010000079.1, on the reverse strand, counting down.
ACATTACAATTGAAGGCGCAGAGAATATACTGAATAAGATAAAGAATCTGTTATCTCAGGTTGATCAGAGAGTCTATATCAGTTGTACAAGAAATTATCTGCTGCTTCTGATCCGGGAGCTTGATACATTGATGGAAGAAAGAAAAAAAGTGGTGATCATCACCGATCAACCGGCGACCTTTCACAATGCAAAAGTATATTTTGGAGAAAACAGAGGAATGCAGATAGGAATCATTGCCGATTCGAAATATGTACTGACAGGTGAATACGGAGAGGGGAGTATGAATACATGTCTCTATTCCGGACAGAAAAACTTTGTAGAATTGTACAAAACAGCACTTGCGAATGAGATAAAGTTATTATCTATACGAGAGGAGAACAAGGATTGATGAAAAAAGAACCATTTGTAACAAAAGCACAGTTAGACGAGATTATTAAAACTTATCCGACGCCGTTTCATTTATATGACGAAAAAGGAATCCGTGAGAATATGAAAGCTTTAAAAGAAGCATTTTCGTGGAATAAAGGATACAGAGAGTACTTTGCGGTAAAGGCAACGCCAAATCCGTTTCTGATCAATATTTTAAGAGAGTATGGATGTGGATGTGACTGTTCTTCCTATACAGAGCTGATGCTTTCCGATGCGATCGGGGCAACAGGAGAGGACATCATGTTTTCTTCGAATGATACTCCGGCAGAGGAATTTGTACTGGCAGACAAGCTGAATGCAATCATCAATCTGGATGACATCACACACATTGATTTTCTTGAAGAAGCAATCGGACATATTCCGGAGACGATCAGCTGCCGCTACAATCCGGGTGGAATGTTCAAGATCAGTAATGACATCATGGATAATCCGGGAGATGCGAAATATGGAATGACTACAGAACAGTTATTTGATGCATTTAAGATTTTAAAGGAAAAAGGTGTCAAAGAATTCGGTATTCATGCATTCCTTGCAAGTAACACAGTAACCAATGAGTATTATCCGATGCTTGCGAAAGTTCTGTTCGAAGTTGCAGTAAAGCTTCAGAAAGAAACAGGTGTACATATCAAATTCATTAACCTGTCCGGTGGTGTAGGTATCCCTTATAAACCAGATCAGGAGCCAAATGATATCCGTGCGATTGGTGACGGTGTGCGCCGCGTATATGAAGAAGTACTGGTACCTGCCGGTATGGGCGATGTGGCAATCTATACAGAGATGGGACGTTTTATGATGGGACCTTACGGATGCCTGGTTACAACTGCAATTCATGAAAAGCATACACACAAAGAATATATTGGTGTAGATGCATGTGCAGTTAACCTGATGCGTCCTGCTATGTACGGAGCTTATCATCACATTACTGTAATGGGTAAAGAAAATGCGCCTTGTGATCATAAATATGATGTAACAGGATCGTTGTGTGAAAACAATGACAAATTTGCAATCGACCGTATGCTTCCAAAGGTTGATATGGGTGATCTGCTGGTAATCCATGATACGGGAGCACATGGATTCTCTATGGGATATAATTACAATGGAAAATTAAAATCTGCCGAAGTGCTTCTGAAAGAAGACGGGACTATACAGTTGATCAGAAGAGCAGAAACACCGGCTGATTATTTCGCAACATTCGACTGCTTTGATATCGGAAAAAAACTGCTTGAAAAATAGTTGTGGAAAAAATCGGGTTTAGATATAATGATAGTGTCCTTTCAATTAAGAAACGGGCACTATCATTTTTTATGAGGAGGCAATAAAATGAAAAAACATGGTGTACTGGCGCTGGTGCTGGCCGGAGTAATGTTACTGTTATGCGGATGTGGAGGTATGACAACGGACGATGCAAAGGATTATGTACAGTCTGCTTTAGATTGTGGATACAAAGCAGAAGTTAAGAAGTATGCCGAGATAACAGAGACGACAGAAAAAGAAGCAAAAAAAGAATACGAGACAAATCTTGATACGATTATGAAAGAAGCCGGTTTTGATGACACCGGTGTATCGGATGAATTAAAAGCAGACTATCGTTCGATGTTTGAAAAAATGTTAAAGACTGCAAATTATAAAGTGAAGGAAGCAGAAGAAACAGAGGATGATGAATTTACTGTAACTGTTGAAGTGCGTCCGTTTACGGCATTTTCTACTGTGACAGATGAGCTTGACCAATGGGTGACAGACACATATTCGAATGTAGAAACAATCCCGTCAGACGAAGAACTTAATGAGGCAATTATGCGGAAGATGTATGAAATTATGAGTGCAAAACTTGCAGATCCGACGTATGGTGATAAGACGGAAAAAGAAGTTCATGTAAAAGTGAATAAAGACGGAGCGTATTATATTCCGAATGATGATCTCACGGCAGTAGATGAGGCACTGTTCCCACAGAATCAGCTTTAGATTCCGGTGAATAAAATATAAATGAAAAACAGCAAGATTTTCAAGGTAAGTGCAACATATGATAAAATAAGTAAATGCAACGGAAAAAGTGGCTTATAATAGTCACT
>CAKRCY010000078.1:0-7513 GCA_934309195.1 uncultured Dorea sp. | reverse complement strand
ACAGCTAGATTAATATACCACAAAGAGTTTTGAATTGTCAACGTTGTTTTTATATTTTCTGCAATTTAGACAATTCAAACAATTCTATTCTTTTTTCACGCTTACTTCTATATAAATTGCCTGTCTTCCTTTCTTGACACTGTCTTTTTTTTCTTTTATGATTCTTATTATATAAAAGGAAGGAGTTACTATTATATGTTTCACTTATTACTTGCCGTAATCTATCTAGCATTCATCAGTCTCGGACTTCCGGATGCACTTTTGGGCTCTGCATGGCCTTCCATGTATCCTGGCTTTCATGTACCCGTTTCTTATGCAGGAATCATTTCCATGATCATAGCCGCCGGTACCGTCATATCCAGTCTGCAAAACGACAGACTTACCAAAAAACTTGGTACCGGTAAAATCACTGCAATCAGCGTAGGTACTACTGCTGTTGCTTTGATTGGATTTTCTGTCAGCCATTCATTTATTGCATTGTGCCTATGGGCAGTTCCTTATGGCCTTGGCGGTGGAAGTGTTGACGCAGCACTCAATAATTATGTTGCACTTCATTACGAAAGCCGGCATATGAGCTGGCTGCATTGTATGTGGGGTGTCGGTGCCTCTATCGGACCTTATATTATGGGGTATGCTTTATCTAATAAGCAGGGATGGTCTATGGGATACCGCTACATTTCCATTTTCCAGATTGGACTTACTGCTATTTTAATCGCAAGCCTTCCTCTTTGGAAACAATTTCAGAATAAAGGGAACACCGGACAACCTGATTCCAGTTCCATCAGCACTTTGCCAGCCCTGACTTTAAAGCAGATTTTTCAGATTCCGGGAGCCAGGGAAATTCTTTTTGCTTTCTTCTGTTACTCTGCAATCGAACAGACATCCTCTCTCTGGGCCAGTAGTTATCTTGTACTGCACTTTGGTTATTCTTCAGAGAAAGCGGCCGGATTCGCAAGTCTCTTCTTTATCGGAATTACTGTAGGCAGAGGTATCAGCGGTTTCATTACCTTCAAGCTAAATGACTCGCAGATGATCCATCTTGGTGAAGGAATTATACTCATCGGTGTCCTTGCCATGATTTTTCCTTTTGGAAAAACAATTGCTTTAACCGGACTTATCCTCATCGGACTTGGATGTGCACCGATTTATCCATCCATTATCCACTCAACTCCCGCACATTTTGGTGCTGACAAATCCCAGGCGATTATTGGAGTCCAGATGGCGTTTGCCTATATCGGAACTTGTCTGATGCCTCCATTTTTTGGCATTATCGCAAGATCCATAAGCATTACACTCTTTCCGATTTATCTGGGAATCTTTTTATGCATCATGTTCTTTATGTATGAAACAGTTATCAAAAAAACTCATAGAGTATAGTTTTCTCATAACATATAGCAGTAAACAAAAAACCAGTGGGGACACTAAAAAAGCCACAAAACTCCGTCCCCACTGGTTCTAAATATAATTCATTGCCTGATTCACACTACTGACCCCGATTACTTCGATTCCGTCCACTTTTCCAATGGACTTCAATGTAACTGCTGGCACAATACAAGTCTTAAATCCAAGCTTTTTAGCTTCTGCAACTCTCTGCTCCGGCATAGATACAGCCCTTACTTCCCCGCTTAATCCAACTTCTCCGAATACGATCGTATCTTCTGCTATTGGTTTATTCTTATAACTGGAAGCAATAGCCATTACAATGCCAAGATCAGCTGCCGGTTCATTCATGCGGATTCCACCGGCAATATTGACATAAGCATCGTAATTGGATAGTGGAAGCCCCATCCGTTTTTCCAAAACTGCCATCAACAGGTTAACACGGTTATAATCCAAGCCCGCTGCAGTTCTTCTCGGCATTCCGAAATTACTCCTGCAGATCAGTGCCTGAATCTCCATCAGCATCGGTCTTGTGCCTTCCATCGCACATGCCACTACAGATCCGGCTGCATTCTCCGGCTTTCCACTCAACATGAATTCCGAAGGATTCTCTACCTCGCACAGTCCCTCTCTGCGCATCTCGAATACGCCGATCTCATTTGTTGATCCAAAACGGTTCTTCACTCCTCGAAGTATCCGGTATGATGCATGCCTGTCGCCTTCAAAATAAAGTACTGTATCCACCATATGTTCCAGTACTCTCGGACCTGCAACCGTTCCTTCCTTTGTCACATGTCCCACGATAAAAGTCGAGATATTCAGCCCCTTTGCCAGCTGCATCAGTACATTTGTTGATTCCCTCACCTGGGATACGCTTCCAGGTGCAGATGACACTTCTTCATTATACATTGTCTGAATCGAATCAATCACAGCAACATCCGGCGTTTCTTTCTCAATCACACTTTGAATTGCTGCCAGATTCGTCTCACATAATAAAAAGAGACTATCCGCGAACTCTCCCATTCGATTTGCACGCAGTTTGATCTGCTTCAGTGATTCCTCTCCGGAAATGTAAAGCACCTTCTTCTGCCTGGCTGCCAGCTTCTGGCACACCTGAAGCAGTAGTGTTGATTTTCCGATTCCGGGATCCCCACCTACTAATACGAGGGAACCTTGTACGATTCCCCCGCCTAATACTCTGTCTAATTCTTTTATTCCGGTTTTTGTTCGTTCTTCATCTGTCGTTGATACACTGGATAAAGTCACAACCTGACTTTTTTTCTTTGCCACACTGCTGCCTCTGGATACACCGGCTGCCGGAGTACTTATCTTCTCCTCCACAAATGTATTCCACTCTTTGCACATTGGGCACTGCCCCAGCCACTTGCTTTCTTCATGTCCGCAATTCTGACAGAAATATATACTTTTCTTTGTTTTTGCCATTATTTTCTTACGACTTTAATCTCAATCTCTTTTCCCGGATCTGCTTCTGCACTTACGCTGAGTTTTCCACTTAAGTTTGTTGTCATGTCTCCGATATTCACATCATCCATGTATACAACATACTCTGCATCCGCTTCCATTCCAAGTGTAAACTGAAAATCTGTCTCTCCACATACTTTAAACGAAACTACGTTCTCTGTTGTCTTGAAATTCTCTACTGCAGTTCCCGGTACGGATTCGTATACAAACATTCCGTTCTTTTCTAATTTTGTAATCTCTTTGAACGTCTTAACTTTGTAGATATCCCCCTGAAATTCGAATCCGTCTAACTTAGTTTTGCTGTCTAATGTATAATCTCCAAAACTAAGTGTACCGTCTGTTTCAGCTCTTAAAAGCTCTTTCACTGCTGCCATTTTCTTGTCCTCCTAAGGTTCTTCTTTCGTTCATTCTATTATATAATAAAATATTTTTAATTTGTAGTCTTTGCCGTAAATTTAATTTCTTTTTTAGAGATTCCGGCAACAACTTTCATATTTCGTCCGATCTCTCCATTTAAAATTGCCTCGGCAAGTTTATCCTCCAACTGATTCTGTACCGCGCGTCTGAGTGGTCTTGCCCCATACTTCTTATCCATACCAGTCTCTACAATATGCTTTTTCACAGAATCACGGATCGTAAGATCGATTCCAAGCTGGTCTTTTGCACGTTTGATCAGATCCCTGCACATCAGCCCCACAATCTTCTGCATCTGCTCAGCCGTCAGTGGATGGAATACCAGGATTTCATCAATACGGTTCAAAAATTCCGGTCGGAAGATGAACTTGATCTCATTCATAACGTTATTCTTCATCCGCTTATAATCTCCTGCGGCATCTTCTTTTGTATTAAAGCCCAGCTTTTTCGGATCGATGATCGACTGTGCCCCGGCATTAGACGTCATGATGATCACAGTATTCGAAAAATCTACCTTTCTTCCCTGTGAATCTGTAATGCGCCCGTCATCTAACACCTGTAAAAAGATGTTAAACACATCCGGATGTGCTTTTTCTATCTCATCCAGCAAGATGACGGAATATGGATGTCTTCTCACCTGTTCGCTAAGCTGTCCGCCGTCATCGTGTCCGACATATCCCGGAGGAGAACCAATCAGCTTTGCCACACTGTGCTTTTCCATATATTCCGACATATCTACACGGATCATAGAATTCTCATCTCCAAAGAGGGCTTCTGCAAGCGCTTTGGATAATTCTGTCTTCCCGACTCCTGTTGGTCCCAGGAATAAGAACGAACCGATCGGGCGCTTTGGATCTTTCAGTCCGACCCTTCCGCGCTTGATGGATTTTGCTACAGCTGTTACCGCTTCATCCTGCCCGACCACACGCTTATGAAGGGTCTGCTCAAGCTTATTTAACCTTGTGCTTTCTGACTCAGCCAGACGACTTACCGGAATCTTTGTCCACTGTGATACAACCTCTGCAATGTCTTCTTCCGTTACTTCCAGATGCTTTGCATCATTCTTCTTATGAATGCGTTTTTTGATCTGTTCTGATTTTTCTTCTGCATCCTTTAATTCTTTATGAAGCATGGATGCCTCCGTGATATTACCGTTTTGAATTGCCTCTTCCAGTTCTTTTGCAAGTTCCGTCTGTGCCTTTTCCAGTTTATATACATTTTCCGGCACTTTAAATCCACGCAAACTTACTTTCGAGCATGCTTCATCCACAACATCAATTGCCTTATCCGGAAGAAAACGATCATTGATATAACGATTGGAGTAGCTGACTGCTGCCTCCAGTGCTTCTTCTCTTATCTTTACTTTATGATGTTTTTCATATCTGGAACGCAGACCCTTCAAAATCTCCAGACACTGATTTTTATCCGGTTCTTCTACCGTGATTGGCTGGAATCTTCTTTCCAGTGCCGCATCTTTTTCAATATATTTGCGGTATTCCACGATCGTTGTGGCACCGATCAGCTGTAGTTCTCCTCTTGCAAGGGACGGCTTCAGAATATTGGACGCATCCATCGCTCCTTCTGCACCGCCCGCACCGATGATCGTATGCACTTCATCCAGAAACAGAATGATATTCCCGGCTGCTTTCACCTCCTGGATCAGACGTTTCATACGTTCTTCGAATTCTCCGCGGTATTTTGATCCGGCGATCATACTTGCCAGATCCATGGTATAGATACGTTTTCCCCGGATCCCTTCCGGCACAATGCCTTCTGCGATCTGTGTTGCAAGTCCCTCGATGACTGCTGTCTTACCAACACCCGGTTCCCCGACCAGGCAGGGATTGTTCTTTGTACGTCTGCTTAAGACCTGCATCAGCCGTCCGATTTCTTCTTCTCTTCCGATGACCGGATCAAGCTTTCCTTCTTCTGCCTCTGCTGTCAGATCGGTACCATACTGATCCAGTACTCCGTTCTTTCTTCCCTCTTCCGGTCCATACTCTTCCTGATACATCTTCGGATCGATCCCGACAGTTTCAAATATTTCCTGATAGATCTTCTGAAGATTCGCACCTAACGTAGTCAGAATCTTTGCAGCAACACAATCCATATCACGGATAAGTGCCGTCAGCATATGTTCTGTTCCAATCTCTTCTGAGCGGAACTGTTCTGCCTCTGTCTTACTGTCTTCCAGAATATATTCCAGTCTCGGGCTGTATTCCGGTTTCTTTCTACCCGGCATCTCACCTGCCGGAGAGATCAGTTCTGACATTACCTTCTGTATATTTTCCTCATCTACCCCGTTCGTCCCCAGCACCTGCGCCGCAACGCCGGTATACACCTTCCTGAGTCCCAGAAGCAGATGTTCTGTTCCCACATAAGGATGTGCCATCTCTTTCGCACTTTTTTCTGCGATCTTCAGCACTTCCTTTGCCTGCCTTGTGTAATCCATGCCTTTTTTGTTCCTTTCTGCCTATCTTCTATACTCGTCAAATATCTCATCCACCAATGCATGCACATCTTCCCTTCCAATATTCTTGCAGCATCCTTTTGCAAGTAATATTGCAAGCTTTTCCCTGAGTTTTAGCATTGCCTGTGCCTTGTCCGCATCAATGGCGACTACAGCTCCTCTTCTTCTGTCCAACTGGATGAACCCTTCCTGCCGTAAGATCGAATATGCTTTATTCACCGTATGCATATTAATTCCCACAGTATCCGCCAGCTGTCTGACAGACGGCAAGGTATCTCCCTCCCGGATCACATCTGTTGCAATCCCCATGATGATCTGATTCTGCAGTTGTACATAGATTGCCTCGCTGCTGTTAAAATCAATTTCTATCAACATCTTATCACCTGTTACCTGTCTTTTCTTTTGTTATATGGATACTATAACACAATTAAAAAGAGCTTACAACCTAAATCGTAAGCTCTTTCTTTCATACTCTTTTCGTACTTTTTATGCTTCATCAATCGCCTTACCAATATCATGACGCATATATTTATTATCGAATTTTACCCATTCGGTTGCCGCATAGGCATTGGCTCTTGCTTCTTTTAAGTCCTTTCCTTTTGCTGTCACACCAAGTACACGTCCGCCGTTGGTCACGATCTGATCTCCGTCGAATTTCGTACCTGCATGGAAGCAGTAATAGCCTTCGTGTCTGTCGAATTTCTCCAGTCCGCTGATTGGAAGTCCTTTGTCATATTTTACCGGATATCCGTCACTTGCCAGAACAACACATACCGCAGCATTGTCTTCAAACTGCAGATCGATCTGATCCAGCGTACCATCGATACAGGCTTCCACAACATCAATGATATCATTTTTCATTCTCGGAAGAACCACCTGCGCTTCAGGATCTCCGAATCTGGCATTGTATTCCAGAACCTTCGGTCCGTCCGCTGTCAGCATCAGTCCGAAAAAGATGACACCTTTGAACGGTCGCCCTTCTGCCTTCATGGCATCAACGGTTGCCTGATATACATATTTCTTACAGAAGTCATCTACTTCATCTGTGTAGAACGGACTTGGTGAAAATGTTCCCATTCCTCCTGTATTCAGACCTGTATCCCCATCACCTGCACGCTTATGATCCTGTGCGGAAGTCATCGTTTTGATTGTATTGCCATCTACAAATGACAGTACTGAGACTTCTCTTCCTGTCATGAATTCTTCTATAACCATCTCATTACCGGCTGTACCAAATTTCTTATCCAGCATGATCGTCTTCACGCCTTCTTCAGCCTCTTCCAGATTCTTACAGATCAGCACACCTTTTCCAAGTGCCAGTCCGTCTGCTTTTAATACGATCGGGAATCTGGCCTCCGTCTTCAGATATTCGACTGCCTTATCCGGATCTGTGAAATTCTCATAAGCTGCAGTCGGAATGTTATATTTTTTCATAAGATCCTTGGAAAATGCTTTTGATCCCTCAAGGATTGCTGCATTCTTTTTAGGTCCGAAAGTACGGATACCTGCGGCTTCCAGTTCATCCACCAGACCACCAACCAGTGGATCATCCATTCCAACAATAACCAGATCTATCTCTTTTTCCTTTGCAAATGCTACGATCTTGTCAAATTCCATGGCTCCGATCGGTGCACACTCTGCAAATTCTGCAATTCCCGCATTTCCCGGAGTGCAGTAAATCTTGTCTACTTTATCGCTTTTTGCAACGCTGTATGCGATTGCATGTTCTCTTCCGCCACTTCCAACGATTAATACTTTCATCTTACA
>CAKRCY010000077.1:0-7722 GCA_934309195.1 uncultured Dorea sp. | reverse complement strand
AAAGCTGGTCGATCATCATACAATCCACTTTCATCATCATCGGAATATATATTTGTAATGGTCATATTATGCTTATTCGCATACTCTACCAGCAGAAGTCTCTGGTTCTTAATACTTGCACTATCATCTCCTTCAGATATTTTATCGACATCTTCTTTAGAAAGCCTAAGGTATAACACTGCTCTATCATTCATATAAAATTACTCCAATCTATACAATGCAATACCCTTATACAATTCTGTTCTACTTCTAACATTGTACAAGGGTATTTTCCATCTAATTTCTATGTTCTCTAATTACATTTTTCATACATTCCACAAGAGTTTTCTCACCGTATATAACCTTCACAGTTATTTTTTTCTTGTTTTTGCTCAAATAAAAATCCCCCTTATTTCTATTGATAATTTATATTCAGTGAAATAATTGTCCAATTCAAAAAGGCTCACTAGGAATATCCCAGTGAACCCGTTAATCTAATCTATATTCTATTTTTAACTGCACATACCATCATTTCAAGCTAAGCATGCTGAATTAGATGCAAAGCAACCGGAATTGAATAATGCAATCATACTTTATGATCTGTATGTTTTGCTCTCTGATGTAACCTCTCTCTTGCTTCAGTAATACTAATACACTTAGCGTTTCCAGATGTTCTCTCTTTCTCTGCTTTTATTACGTTGTATCGCAATTTCAGAATTTGATCCTGATACATTCTTTCATCCATTAGGGTACTGCTACATGCCTTTCTAAAACAAATCGCTATGCGTCCCTGTTCTTGTTAAATAAAGATACAACTCTTCTTCATAGACCTCATAAATCAATAACCAATCTGGTGTAATATGGCATTCTCTACAATTACTATAATTCCCAGATAGATTATGATCTCTATTTTTCGGCGGCAATGCTTCACCATTAGATAATTTTTCGATTATCTCTTTCAGTAATTTTATATCGCATCCTCGTTTCTGGACACGTTTCAAATCCTTTTGGAACTTACTGGTTGGTTTGATGGTATACTTCATTTAAGCAAGTCCTCCATCATTTCATCTACATTCGTATATGATTTTCCAAGCGACGGATTCTTCTTCATTTCTTCTACTTCTTTAAAAGCTGCTAATGTCTCACTATTCGGTGTTTCTCTCGTAATTTCAAAAGGAATTCCCTGTTCTCTGATTGCCTGTTTTACAAATATGGTAAAAGCCGTTGTCAAATTCATTCCCAGGTCATTAAATAAATCTTCTGCCTGTTTCTTTAAAGCATCATCCATTCTAATTGATACATTTGCCATAAGATTCACCTTACTTTCTATATACTGTTTATTGTTCTAATATTATTATATGTCGATTTGTAATGCATTGTCAATACTATGTACTATTATATATGAATAATCAAATATATATACACCTGTATCCTATATACTTTCCCGGTATACTTTCTCTAAACTCATACCAAATTCCATAATTATAATATAATGCAGTATATACCGATCCTTCCATTACGTATTGCGCATACTGTGACAAGTTCTTTCCCGTATATGTTCCGATATGCCTTTGCCATTGAAGATTATGTTTGCATTTCTTTTCCATCTGGTACATAAATACATTCGTTACACGATTCAAAAAATCTTCCGGAAGAATGTTCTTCTTCAATTGATTACATGCGAAACAGGCAATCTGAATATTTTCCAATCTATCTGCACCACCTAAATTCAGGGTAAAACATCTCAAATTATGTCTCCTATTACTATACGTTACACATGCATCATTCGCACTTGCCACAGAAATACATTTGATCAGCGTATCTACCGTCTGCGTCTCCCCAGGCTCCAGAAACACCTGCGAACCACCCATGGATGCCGCATATTCAGACGTTGTCACTTCATCCTCCAGCTTGATCTGGCCGCTTTCCAGTGCATCGAATATCAACAACAATGTCATAACTTTTGTTACACTTGCAGGCGGTAATTTCTCATCTGGATTTTTCTCATATATGATCTGTCCTGTTGATGCTTCCATCAGGATTGCTGACGGTGCACTGATCTGCTCCTGTTGCTTTGCCTGATCATCTGTACTGTTCTCCTGTGAATTTTCTGCTGGATTTTCTTCCGTTGGAACTGCGTACACAGGTTGTAAAAAGAGTACAAAAGACATTAGTATTGCGCTGATACATCGTCTATGCCGCATCGCATCTGATTCCTCGCTGACATCTTTTCGATTATTATTATCTTACTCTGGAAAATTGTACATTATTCCATCCACCTATTGTTTTCCCTCACCAAAAATCATATAATAGACAGGAACACTTTTTGAAAGGATGACAAATTATGAAATTCATATACCCTGCAGTATTTCACAAAACCGAAGAAGGACACTATAAAGGATATTTCCCGGATCTGGAATGTTGTTATGGTGAAGGCGAGACTTTAGATGATGCCATTGAAAGTGCCAACGAAGCTGCACGCGACTGGATCACGCTGGAACTTTCCGAAGATGATCCATTGATCCCATATGTATCTGACATTGAAGATATTGAAGTAAAAGAAGGCGAGATCGTCCGCAATATTTCTATGAACATCCGCTTCTACGAAGGCTGGGACGAATAGTCATTTTCAATCTGAAAATATTTCCAGATTATGAAAACACTTCTAGTGTATTAATTATATTTCTCCACATACTATGGATGTAACGACAAGGAAAAAGTTACAAAGTTACCAGAAGGAGGAGTATAAAAAATGGCAAATCGTTCATCAAACAAAACAGCCGTACCTGAAGCAAAGGGTGCATTAGACAAATTCAAGTATGAGGTAGCAAGCGAACTTGGAGTTCCGTTATCAGATGGCTACAACGGAGACCTGACATCAAGACAGAACGGATCTGTCGGCGGTTATATGGTCAAGAAAATGATCGAACAGCAGGAAAAACAGATGGCTGGCAAATAGCCGGACAACACCTGCAGCTAAAAACACAGACTGAACAATTGTAAAAAATCAACACATGACTTCTATCATACGAAAGTTGTCATGTGTTGATTCTTTTTTTCATTATATCACAACTCCAGCCGCATTCTCATAATTCGGCAGTTTCCGGATCCATTCTTCATCTTCTTCCGTGAGCTGGTCTGCCGCCTCGTTTGCCATCTGAAGGATCTTCGCATCCTGATAGACATCTCCCAGTTTAAAATTCATAAGACCGCTCTGACGAATTCCAAAAAGGTCTCCCGGACCGCGGAGTCTTAAGTCTTCACTTGCGATCTTGAATCCGTCATTCGAATGATTCAGGATATCCAGTCGTTCTTTTGTTTCTTTCGATTTTGATGCACTCATGAAGATACAGTAGGACTGGTGTTTTCCACGTCCCACACGTCCTCTCAACTGATGAAGCTGAGCAAGACCGAAACGTTCTGCATTTTCAATCATCATAACAGTTGCATTCGGCACGTCGATTCCGACCTCGATAACCGTTGTTGACACCAGGATCTGGATCTCATTTCTTCCAAACCGGTCCATGATATCGTCTTTCTGCGCTTGTTTCATCTTGCCGTGCAGACAGGCTACCTGGATCTTTTCTCCCATCTCTTCCTGAAGTGCTACCGTGTAATCGGTAACATTTTCCGCTTCCATTGTCTCGCTTTCTTCTACCATCGGACAGATCACATAACACTGCCGTCCTTCTGCGATCTGCTTTTTCATGAAGTTGTAGGCCGTGTTGCGGTATCCGGTATCCACCACGCAGTTTTTGATCGGCAGACGATTTGCAGGAAGTTCATCGATCACCGAGATGTCCAGATCTCCGTATAAAATGATGGCAAGTGTTCGCGGAATTGGTGTCGCACTCATGACTAACACGTGCGGCTCCCCGCCTTTTAACGCAAATGTCTCTCTCTGCTTTACACCAAACCTGTGCTGCTCATCGGTTATGACAAGTCCAAGGTTATCATAACTTACGACCCCCTGGATCAGTGCATGCGTTCCAATGATAATTTTCGCAAGTCCGCACTCGATACGGTCATATGCCCGCCGTTTTTCTTTTGCTGTCATAGATCCCGTCAGAAGTTCTACCTTGATCGGAATATCATACTCTTCGAACATCTTTGTAATATTCTCATAATGCTGTCTTGCAAGCACTTCTGTCGGTGCCATCATTGCTCCCTGACAGCCATTGAATGCCGCATTCATCAGTGCAAGCACCGCAACGATCGTCTTACCGGAGCCCACATCTCCCTGCACCAGCCTTGACATCGTCTTCTCCGAACCGAGATCTTTTTCAATCTCTTTCCAGACCTTTGTCTGTGCGCCAGTCAGTTCAAACGGCAGACTCTTCAGAAATGTCTCTACCTCCGGGCGTGGCTGCATCGGATAATTGTTATCCAGACGTTCATTTTTCTCCTTCAATCTCCGGATCGACAAAATGAACTCTAAGAATTCCTCGAATACCAGACGTTCTCTCGCATGATAAAAGACTTCTTTATCTTCGGGGAAATGGATTCCTCTCACAGCATAGTTATATTCTGCCAGAGCATATTTTAAACGCAGGGAATCCGGCAGAATCTCTCTGGTAAGATCCAGGCCGTCCAGTGCCTGCTTCATGGCTTTCATGACCATATTGTTGGATAATCCGGCCGTCAGACCATAGACCGGCTGTAATGTATGCAGTTTCTCTTCGTATTTTGCAGATGGGTAGAAGATCTCCGGATGCTCCATAACCAGATCACCCGTTTTCTTGCGGACGACTCTTCCCCGCAGGGTGATCACACCTCCGCCGGATAACGTATTCCGCAAGAATGGCATACGAAACCAGATTACCTTTAATGTTCCGGTAATATCTTTTACATGCAGCGTTGTCACCTGCATCCGGCTGCTTCCGGATACCTGCACACGTCCGTAGATTGCGCCTGTAACGGTCTGGATCTTGTCTTCTTCCAGTTCACTGACAGGCACCGCTTCCTCGTATACATCGTATCCGTGCGGATAATAACGAATCAGGTCACCCACTGTATGAACATTGATCTTTTCGAAGAGCTTTTTTGTCTTCTCTCCGATTCCTTTCAAATCTCCGATATCTGTCTTTTCTATCATACGATGCTTCCTTCCCTCCATCCTGTAAATCCAATCTCTTCATCGCAAAACTCATCCGGATACAAAGAACCGGATCTATATACCAGAAGCTTCTCTCACTCTGGATATACAGATCCGGTTCTGTATATAATTCTGTACTTTATCTCTTACTCTACCGCAAGCACATAATAATAAATCGGCTGTCCGCCAAACTGAATATCCACATCTATATCCGGATACAGTTCTTCAATCTCTCCCGCGAATTTCTCCGCCTCTTCTTCTGATACTTCTTCTCCGTAATAGATACTGATCAGTTCGGAATCTTCATCTACCAGATTTGCGATCAGTTCTTTTGTAGTCTCTTCCAGATCTTTTCCTACCGCAAGGATTCCACTGTCACCGATACCCATGATATCTCCTTCATGGATCTCTTTGTCATCGATATGTGTATCTCTTACCGCATACGTCATCTGACCGGTCTTTACATTCTTGATCTCTTCGAGCATAGCCTCTTCATTTGTCTTGGCATCTGCGTCCGGCATAAAGTTAATGATTGCTGTAATTCCCTGTGGTACAGTCTTGGTAGGGATTACGATAATCTCCTTATCTTCTACCAGTGATTTTGCCTGGTTTGCTGCCAGAACGATGTTCTTATTATTCGGAAGGATAAATACAGTATCTGCATTTACCTGATCGATCGCATTCAGCATGTCCTCTGTACTTGGATTCATGGTCTGTCCGCCTTCGATGATATAATCTGCACCCAGTTCTTTGAAGATCTCATTCATACCGGCTCCGATAGAAACGGCAATGAATCCCATCGCTTTTCTCGGCTCTGCTGTCTTCTTTTCTTCGTATGCAGCTTCCTCTTTTGCCTGTTCTTCTGCAAGCTTCTCTGCATCACGGATCAGTTTTTCCTGATGTTCTTCTCGCATATTGTCGATCTTCATCTTAGAAAGCTGTCCATAAGTCAGCGCTTTCTGGATCGCAAGTCCCGGATCATTGGTGTGTACGTGGATCTTCACGACATCATCATCCGCAACACATACGATGGAATCTCCGATCGAGCTTAAGAATTTCTTGAATTCATGCTCATCTTCTTCCGTAAATTCTTTCTCTGTCAGAACGATAAATTCTGTACAATATCCAAACTTGATATCTGCTGTATCTTCTGCATTCACCTTATTCACGGTAACACTTGTACTTGGTTTGATTGAACTGTAATCTATCTCTTTACCCAGGAATGCATCATATCCGCCTTTGATCACTTCCAGAAGTCCCTGTCCGCCGGAATCTACCACACCTGCTTCTTTTAATACCGGAAGCATCTCCGGTGTCTTATTCAGCACTTCCTCTGCATATTCGATCACAGCCGGGATGAATACTTCCAGATCATCTGTCTCTTCTGCCATCTCTGCTGCCTTTGTCGCAATTCCGCTGGCAACAGTAAGGATGGTTCCTTCCTTCGGCTTCATAACAGCCTTATAAGCAGTATCTCTTGCTCTCTGGCATGCCGCAGCAAGTGCAAGCACATCGATTTCTTTTTCTTCTTTGATTGCCTTTGTAAATCCTCTTAAAAGCTGAGATAAGATAACTCCCGAGTTACCTCTCGCCCCGCGCAGGGATCCGGAAGAGATAGCCTTTGCAAGATCCTTCATCTCCGGGTTATTTAATGCTGTTACTTCTTTTGCCGCTGACATGATCGTCATAGACATATTTGTACCTGTATCTCCGTCTGGTACCGGGAATACATTCAATTCGTTGATATAGTCTTTCTTTGCTTCAATGTTCTGAGCACCTGCAAGAAACATCTTTGCAAGCACGTCCACATTAATCGTTTTCGTAGCCACTTCTTACGTTCCTCCTTAAAATCCACAAACTAATCAATGACTCTTACGCCTTCAATATAGACGTTGATCTTATCTACCTGCATACCGGAAAATTCTTCCACTCTGTACTTCACATCACTGATCAGATTATCTGTTACAGCGGAAATGCTTACGCCGTATGCCACAATAATGTGGAAGTCAATACTGATATGATTGTCATCACTTATATTTACATGGATTCCTCTTGTCAGGCTCTCCTTTTTCAGCAGATGAACCAGGCCATCTTTCATATTTACAGCTGCCATTCCAACAATACCAAAACATTCAACCGCCACTGTTCCTGCATATTTTGCAATTACTTCAGGATCAATGGTAATAATTCCCAAATCTGTACTCATACACCCTTTCATAGCAAAACCTCCACTTCTTTTATTATCTTCTATCTAAATCAAAACACAATATATTTTATTATACTCTGTTTTGCCGCTAATTACAATAGTTCTTATTGCGCAAAAAAACTCAGATTCCACACATCGAAATCTGAGTTTCAATACATCTTATGCACGCTCAACTTTTCCTGATTTCAAACAAGAAGTACAAACATACATCTTCTTTGTAGCTCCGTTTTCGGTTTTCACGCGAACAGATTTTACATTTGATTTCCACATCTTTGGTGATTTTCTATGAGAGTGGCTGACATTGTTTCCAAAGTGAGCACCCTTTTCACAAATAGCACATTTTGCCATGACTGCACCTCCTAACGCTCATAATAAGTTCTTTGTCCGAACTCGCAACAATAGTTATTCTAGCAGACTGTTGCAAGAATTGCAAGAGTTATTT
>CAKRCY010000076.1:0-7884 GCA_934309195.1 uncultured Dorea sp. | reverse complement strand
GACTTTTAAAAGTGCCGCAAACCCGCATAAACGCTTGGTTTACTAAGCATTTTTGTTTATTCAAACTCAATCGTTCCAGGCGGTTTAGAAGTCAGATCATAAAATACTCTGTTAACTCCCTTAACCTCATTAATGATTCTGCTCATCACCTTATTCAGTACATCATAAGGAATTTCAGCAGCCTCAGCTGTCATGAAATCTACAGTTGTTACTGCTCTTAAAGCAACAGCATAATCGTATGTTCTCTCATCCCCCATAACTCCGACACTTCTCATGTTTGTCAGTGCTGCGAAGTACTGGTTAATATTCTTGTCAAGTCCTGCGTTTGCAATCTCTTCTCTGTAGATGGCATCTGCATCCTGAACGATCTTAACTTTTTCTTCTGTTACTTCACCGATGATACGGATTCCAAGTCCCGGTCCCGGGAATGGCTGACGGAATACCAGTCTCTCCGGAATTCCAAGTTCCAATCCTGCCTTACGTACTTCATCCTTGAACAGATCACGAAGAGGCTCAATGATATCTTTGAAATCTACATGCTCCGGAAGTCCGCCTACATTGTGGTGAGATTTAATCACTCCGGATTCTCCACCGAGTCCGCTTTCTACAACGTCCGGATAAATGGTTCCCTGTGCGAGGAAATCTACAGCACCAATCTTCTTGGCTTCTTCTTCGAAGATACGGATGAATTCTTCACCGATAATCTTACGTTTTGCTTCCGGCTCTGTTACTCCGGCTAATTTATCATAATATCTCTGCTGTGCATTTACACGGATAAAGTTCAGGTCGAACTGTCCATTTGGTCCGAATACACCTTCTACTTCATCACCTTCATCTTTACGGAGAAGACCGTGATCGACAAATACACATGTCAACTGCTTTCCGATGGCTCTGGATAACAGTCCTGCTGCCACTGAAGAATCTACTCCGCCAGACAGTGCAAGAAGTACTCTTCCGTCACCGACTTTTTCACGGATTTCCTGGATTGTATTCTCCACAAATGTATCCATCTTCCAGTCGCCTGCACATCCACAGACACCTAATACGAAGTTTGATAACATCTTGGTTCCTTCTACTGTGTGAAGTACTTCCGGATGATACTGGATTGCATATAATCCTGCTTCTGTATTCTCAGCTGCTGCAACCGGACAGTCCGCTGTGTGTGCTGTAATCTCAAATCCAGGTGCAATCTGTGAGATGTAATCAAAATGACTCATCCAGCAGATTGTCTTCTCTGATACACCTTCAAAAATCTTGGAATCTTTCTTATCTATCAGCACTTCTGTCTTACCATACTCACGTACCGGAGCCGATTCTACTTTTCCTCCAAGTACATGCGTCATGAGCTGCGCACCATAACATAATCCAAGAACCGGAATACCTAGTTCGAACAATTCTTTTTTATATGTCGGGGAATCTGCTTCATAACAGCTGTTTGGTCCGCCGGTCAGGATGATTCCCTTAGGATTCATAGCTTTGATCTTCTCAATATCTGTTTTGTATGAGTAGATCTCGCAATATACATTGCATTCTCTGACACGTCTTGCCACCAGCTGATTGTACTGTCCACCAAAATCAATGACAATTACTAATTCTTTTTTCACAAGAATTTCCTCCTATTTGTTTTCTATATGGCTAATCTCTATTATAAAATAGAAGCCCTGTTTTTACAAGAGACTTCTATCTTATACAATCGCCTTTTTCTTCCAGCTTCCTTTGAAATAACGGATCACAAAGCAGAGCGCACGGAATATCCAGTCAATGACCATCGCAACCCAGACACCAAATACACCCATGCCCAAGTATTTCCCAAGCACGTAACTGAATCCGATCCGGAATATCCACATGGATATGCTCGAAATGTACATACACGCTTTTGCATCTCCCGCCGCACGGAATGTCGCAGGCAGACTGAATGCAATCGGCCAGATGAAGATCGCACCGATTCCGTGGAAATGTATGATATCCGCCGTCGTTCTTGCTGTAAGATCTGACAGATTATATGCCTTTAATATAACCGGCAATAATGAAAATATGAATAATACCATCGCCGTCATACTGACATATGTAATAACCATTAATTTTTTATTATAATATCCTGCCTGTTCATAATCACCAGCACCCACACATCTTGAAATAATCGGTGTGATCGCCAGCGTAACTGCCATTCCCGGAAGGATCTGAAACAATGCAATCGCATTCGACACTGCATTCGCCGCAATCGCATAGGTTCCGAATGTCGATACAAGACTGAGTACGATGATCTTGCCGAGCTGAAACATACTGTTCTCCAGACCATTCGGCACACCAATGCTCAGAATCTTCTTAACCATCTCCCAATTGATCCGGTAATGCCATGTCCGTTCTATATGAAGTATCCGTTTCTCATCACACAACATCACAATTACAATAACCGCCGCCGTCATTCTGGACACCAGTGTCGGAATTGCAACACCCTCCGTTCCACGGTGAAATCCATAGATCAGAATTGCATTTCCTCCTATATTAATAATATTCATAATGATCGATATCTGCATTGTCACTTTCGAATTCCCCATTGTACGAAAGATCGCCGCTCCTGCGTTATACAATGCCAGGAATGGTATCGATGCCGCCACAATCAACAAGTAAACGTCTGCATGATGCATTACATCCTGATCAATCTTGCCGAATACCGTATGCAGGATAAATGATTTTCCTAAATATACAAGTAGCGTAATACCGATTGCACATATGGTAATAAACCATACCATCTGAGTTGCCGATTTACAGGCTTCCTCCCTTCTATCCTGTCCCAGAAACTGTCCCGCAACTACTGCTCCTCCGGTCGCCAGTGCGGCAAACGCATTAATCAAAAGTACCATTATCTGATCCACCAGCGATACTCCCGACACCGCCGCCTCGCCGACGCTTGCGATCATAATGGAATCTGCTATTCCTACCAGAACCGCCAGAAGCTGCTCGATCACCAGCGGCAGGATCAACGCCAACAATGCTTTGTTGTCAAAGAAATATGCCTGCTGTTTCTCTTTTTTACTCTTTCCCATTTTCCTCTCCTGTAATGTTTATATGCCGAAAAAATTCCCCAACGTATATTCTTATTATACGCTGAGGATTCTTCTCATACAATATCCAGTTACTGCAGAAGTAAACTTATGCAGCTAAAAATTTATCCAGTTCTTCCCAGAGATTTTCGCATTCTTCTTCATATACTTTCAGTTCGATTTTCTGGTCAAATCCAAGATTCATAAGGCCTAACAGGGACTTTGCATCTACAATATATCTGCCCCGTTTCATATCCATATCAAAAGGATATTTTTCAACGATCTTTACAAAATCTATTACATCATCTGGATTCGAAAAAATAACACTTTTCGTACTCATTATTGGTCCCTCCTTTTTTCTTATCGGAAATATCTTAACATTCTCCCGTATTTCTACAAGGGGGAAATATTTAAAAAAGGATGACTTTTTTTGACTGAATTTGTATTTTTTTAACGTTTTTTAGTCTAACTATTCTTTTTCCGGTATTCGAGAGGCAGCATCCCCGTCTCTTCTTTGAATACACGGCTCATATATTTAGGGTCTGTATAACCCACCATTTCAGCAATCTTCGTCAGTTTCCAGTTTGTAGCCGTCAAAAGTTTTTTTACGTGTTCAATCCGGTACCCACGGATCGTCTCGGTAAATGTCCGTCCTGTTTCTTTGCGGAACTGGGTACTTAAGTACTCCTCCGTCACATGCAGTTTTTCCGCAATTTCTTCCAATGTGATCCCCTGGTCATAATATTCCCGGATATTCTCCAGTGCCTTTTGCACCAGAAGACTTATATCATTGTGGCATTCTTCTTTGCTTGTCAGATATTCGAAGAACTCATCTGCTTTTCCTTCTACGTCCGTCCATCCATTGGCTCTCGATATTCCCTGAAGAAACGCCTGTCCTTTTCTCTGCGCCTGCAGTGCCCCTGCTTCTGCCGCCATCTGGATCAGAACCAATGCGATATGTGTACATCCTTCCTTTGCCTCCTGTGGTGTACACGGAAGTTCCCTGCAGTACGCCTGATACCTGGAAAATATCTCTTTGAAGTGCTTCAAGTCCTTATTCATCAGTGCTTCTCTGGCTTCTGTTTCAAGGTGCAGCGGATACTTATATGAATGCAGCGGAATTTCCTGTATCTTTTCCTTACAGATTAATGTTCCCTTCTTCAGAATCAGATTCCATTCTGCCGCATGATCCAGTTCTCTGACCGCTTCATGCATATTTTCAAATCCATCACTGACCGCCCAGGTACATATCACTCTTCCACGTGCAGCATTACAGATCATCGGAACAATTGTCTGTTCCAGATACCGATACGTATCCTGTTCATTTCCCATATGATAAAAAAGAACCACAAAGCTCTGACGTCCACACATCTCTATTGCATACGCACAGAAATCCTGTTTCTGATTGAAAATCTCCAGTTCTTTCAGGATCTGCTTCACCTGTTCTTTATATTTCTCGTAATTTGAGCTCATGCCGATTCCCAGAACGCCGATTCTTTCATCCGCTGCGATTCCATAACCTTCCTTTATGAGTTCTTTTACCTGCCGGTCATCTTTCAGCTTTCCCGCCATCGCATTCGGGAAAATGTAATCCAGATTCAGTATGTGTTTCCACTTCTTCTCGTTTTCCAGCTCTCTTCTCAATCTTCTCAGTACGTTACGGACTTCATAAGTTTTCAATGGTTTGACCAGAAAGTCAACGGCACCAAGTTCCATTGCACGTTTTGCATACAGGAATTTCGGGCAGGAACTTGTAATCACAACTTTGCAGGATATCTTTCTTTGCTGCAGCGCTTCGATCATCTCGAATCCATCCATCTCCGGCATCCGTATGTCTGTAAATATCACATCCGGACCAGCTTTTTCCCGGACCAGCTTTTCCACCAGCGCAAGCCCTCTGGCTCCATTGGCTGCACTTCCTATGATCTCTATATCTGATTCTTCCTGCTCCAGACATTGTAACAGTTCATCTCTATACAATTCATTGTCTTCTACGACAACTATCCTCATAAGGAAATACCTCCTTCCAGATTACACCAGCATGATCATATTACAGCATGTTCTACTTTAACTGATATGCATCCAGTGCTTTTCCAAGATATCCGACCGTCTTCCTTACCGCTTCTTCTACCGTCGGCTTATCGTTGTCACTTTGCATGATCGCAAGCATTCCCCGATAAATCAGAACACTCATCTCATTCAGTCCCTTGATCTCCTGTTCGGATATCTCATAAGCTCTTTCTCTGATTACATCTCTAAGCAATGCTTCGTTGCGCCTGAAGAAATCTCCTCCTTTCAGGAATCCCTCATAGTCTTCCGTCTTTTCTGCTTTTTCATGCGGATAAATCTCATAATATCTTCGAAATACTTCATTCAGATTTTGTGATCCTTCCGGACTGAAAAATAAGAAATCATAAATCCGTGGTCTGGCAAATGAGTGTCTGCAAAAGCAACGCCACTGTTCCAGATACCATTCCCGGAAATTCTTTTCTCCTGCCTTATACATTGGTGTCTCTTGCATATATTCATCCAGACATTTCACACTGGCGAATAATTCCAGTTCGTCCAGATTGGAAAAATAATGATATAGCGTTGCGCTGTTGTACTTCGCCCGCTCTGCGACTTTTCTGATCGTCAGATTCTCTATCCCTTCTTTTTCCATTAATTCAATTGCTGCATTGATAAAATATGACATGATTCTTTTTCTTTTTTCCTGTCTCTTCCCTTCAACTGTCGTCACAGTCTGCTGTCTCCCTTCTATTCATATACATTTTTATCTTAGCATTTCAATTAATTTTTTGCAATTATTTGCAAATCAACACTTATTTTTATCAGTGCTATACCGTCTTCTACAGGCACTTTCCTGGAAACGAAAAGTGCCTGTTTATCTCTCTGATCGTTATCCTGCATGCCGGTGCTGGTGCAGATATTTTTCCCGGGTGGCAAGTCCACCACGGATGTGGCGTTCCTGCTTGTTCACGTCAAGAACTTTGCGGACGCTCTGAGCCAGAGTCGGGTTGATCTGCTCCAGGCGGTCGGTGCAGTCTTTATGTATCGTACTCTTACTAACTCCAAATTCCTTCGCAGTCTGACGCACAGTGGCTTTATGTTCGATGATATAATATGCGATTTCTACTGCCCTCTCCTCAATGTAATCTTTCATAAAATAACCCCTGCATAAATTGTTTTTTACAATCTATGCAGGGGTATTTTGATGTATGTCTGCATTTTCCTTTTGAACGTAGGGGCTCACCTGCAAAAAAGCCACATTCCCCGTCCCCAATGGCATTCTAGCCATTCACCGTCCCCCAGTCTATAATCTTTCTGAGGTATGGATCTGCACCATATTTTCCCTCCAGATACTGTTTATCGAACTTGGCATCCTTGCGTACAGACTCACCTTTCTTATTTTTAAATTCTACAAGAGAATATAATTTTGAGTTCTGACGGTTTCCTTTAGCCACAAACCAGATTTCATCTCTTCTGAAAACTTCGCTGTTCATAGTAGACAGATCATGTGATGTAAAAATCAGCTGTGCACCCTTTTTATTCTTTTCCATGTTACTAAACGTCATAATAAGGTATTTAAGTAATACCGGATGTATCTTTGCATCCAATTCATCAATTACAAGCGTTGTTCCTTTTAATAAACTTTTTGCAATAAAAGGGAGCAGACCAAATAATTTCTTGGTTCCACTGGATTCATCAAATAAATTCAATTCTGCTTCATATTCATCTACTACGTGTTTTGTAAACACTTCGATCCGGTCATTCTCCTTTTCTTCTACACGAAAATCTACGATATCCAAATCCATCTCCTGAATCATCTGGAGCATCAATCTTTTTACATCCTCGGACTTCGAAACAGCCATTCGCAATTCCTGCATAGGATTTCCATAATTCAGGAAATCAATCTCTTCATCAAACCAGTCAAGCACATCCTGAACCACTTCGTTTTTGCTGTAAGTAATTCCAAGATACGATAACAACGGCAATGTATCGGATAATTCATCACTGGTTTTCAATCTTGCAAATGCACCTTTCAAAGTAATTTCATCTTCATCTCGTTCAAAAAGTGCTGATTTTCGCCCTGTTTCTAATTTTATACGGTCCAGCCTTTCGTATTCGATTATTTCTTTTTTTACAATCAATTCATAGCGATACTCTGCCATTTCCGTTCTGAAAAACAGTTCAAATTCTGTTGTCTCATTTCTTGTTTCTTCCTCAAAAGCAAACGGCTCTATCACAAGCTTTTTCATCTTTATTGCAATCTCTTCGTTATTACTTGTAGCATATAATGGTCTCAATACTTTCGTAACCAAACTGTGTAACGCTTCAAGAACGTTAGATTTGCCTCCACCATTTGGTCCGTATACAGCAGATACCGGTAAATATAATTCCTCATCTTTATCTTTTATAATTCTGTCTTCATGCTCAGAAATGGCGGCAGCCTGCATGTCAAATGTTACCTCATCCCGTATACTCTTAAAATTTTTCACTGTAAATTGGCATAACATCTTCTTTACCTCCATTTGTCCAAACTTCTTGCCTATATCCTTATTATATTCCGTTTTTTTGTTTTAGCAATAGTTTTGTGAGATAAATCTCATATTTTATGTTGTAATTTTCATTTCAGTAATTTTCGACAAAATTATACACCTTATACTTCCTATTAGTGACTTTATGTTCGATGATATAATATGCAATTTCTACTGCCCTCTCCTCAATGTAATCTTTCATAAAAATAACCCCCTGTATAGTTTGGGTAGTGTCAAGTAAGTTATGAAAAAACAGAGCCAAAGAAAAAGGCTCATTGAACCTTGAAAATTGTAGATATATT
>CAKRCY010000075.1:0-8264 GCA_934309195.1 uncultured Dorea sp. | reverse complement strand
ACGACAAAATATATGGGATCATAGCTCAGCTGGGAGAGCATCTGCCTTACAAGCAGAGGGTCATAGGTTCGAGCCCTATTGGTCCCATACATTTTCTAAAATTGATTGTGGCGGGATAGCTCAGTTGGCTAGAGCACACGGTTCATACCCGTGGTGTCGCTGGTTCAAATCCAGTTCCCGCTACTGATTATGGCGGGATAGCTCAGTTGGCTAGAGCACACGGTTCATACCCGTGGTGTCGCTGGTTCAAATCCAGTTCCCGCTATTTTTTATGCCAACGTATGCAGAACAGGCTGCCTGTGGCAGATTTACTGCATTTCTATATATTGTAACACAGCAAGAGAGTCGGAATTATCCGGTTCTTTTTTGTTGTTTAATTTTATATATCGAAGTATACAAGAAAAGCGAAATCGTCTATAATACATTACATGTGAGGTATAGAAACAGGAGGGATAGGAATATGGTACCAAGAAGCAGTTTGATCATTCGTTCGCTTGCCGGGGCGTATATAACTTATTTGGGAGGAAAACTTTTAGTGGATTCGCTGAAGGATCATCCGGACAATTATGTGTTTTATGCGGGAGCCGGGGTTGTTTTTGTGATCATAGGAATTTTCTGGCTTGGAAAATATGGTTCAAAGCTTATAAAAAAGGAATATCAAGATGACAGTGTGATGGGACAATTAAAAGATAAGGAAGGACAGTCAGAAGAAGCAGAAACAGAAGAAGCAGAAACAGAAGAAGCAGAAACAGAAGAAACAGAAACAAAGGAAGGAGAATAATATATGCGTGTAGGTATGGGATATGATGTACATAAATTAGTAGATGGAAGAGATCTGATACTTGGCGGAGTAAAGATTCCTTATGAAAAGGGACTTCTTGGTCATTCGGATGCAGATGTATTATTGCATGCGGTCATGGATGCGCTTCTTGGAGCGGCGGCGCTTGGTGATATCGGAAAGCACTTTCCGGATACCGATCCGGCATACAAGGGAGCGTCCAGTATAAAGCTCCTGGAAGAAGTGGGAAAATTAATTGATGAAAAATTGTATGTGATCGGCAATATCGATGCAACGATCATCGCACAGCGCCCGAAGATGGCACCGCACATTGAACAGATGAGAAAAAATGTGGCAGAAGCACTGCACATTGAAGTTGAACAGGTGAACATCAAGGCGACAACAGAGGAAGGACTTGGATTTACCGGAACAGGAGAAGGCATTTCGTCTCAGGCGATTGCAAGCCTGGATACGATTGCTAATTACAGTTACAGAGTCGGACCGGCAGAAGGCGGATGTGCCGGATGCGGCGGATGTATGAAAGCACAGGACAGATAAGAAACTTGTTGGGAAGGAAAATCAAAATGAAAATAAGAAAACTGGAAACAGGAGAAAAGCTGAATACAAGAAAACTGTACGAAGAAGTGTTTTCAGAAGACAGCAAAGACTTTGTTGACTATTATTACGAAGAAAAAGTAAAAGACAATCAGATTTATGTGGTAGAAGAAGACGGGGAGATACAGGCGATGCTGCATCTGAATCCGTACGAACTTGCAGTAAACGGCAGCAGAAAAGACGTGAATTATATTGTTGCTGTTGCAACGAGAAAATCATATCGGAAACGTGGCTTTATGGCAGGAATGTTGAAACAGGCGTTAAATGATATGTATGCAGACGGAGAGACATTTACATTTCTGATGCCGGCATCGGAGAGCATCTATCTGCCATTTGATTTCCGGACGGTGTATGAACAGAATCGGGCATATTATGATCCGGAAGCGGAAGTGGAAGAAGGGACAGATGTAACGGATGCCTCAGTGGGAGATGCAGAAAAGATGGCAGTTTATATGGAAGACAGGCTGTCGCAGTCGTATCAGGTCTATGCAAAAAGAAATACAGCTTATTATGAGCGTCTGATCAAAGAATATGCAAGCGACGGAGGGACGTTAAAGCTATATAAAAAAGACGGAACGGTCACAGATATTAAGATCGCAGCAGAGGCAGAAGAAGTAGAGGGGGGAAAACCTAAGATTATGATCCGTATCATAGATGTCAGAAGGATGCTGATGTCTTTGCGGCTTAAGACATTTATGGGAACATGTTTTACGGTGACGGATCCGGTTATCAAAGAAAATAACCGCTGTGTCATGATTACGGGAACAGAGTTCTCGGGTGTGATGCTGATGGATGGGAAGCCGGAGAACAGTGAAGGAACACTCACTGTAGCGGCGCTTACGAGCCTTGTATTCGGTGTGAAGACCGCAGAAGAAATCTGTGCGGACGGTGATGCGGTCATGTCGGATCGAATGAAAGAAGAATTAGATAAGATCATTCCATTGTCACAGATTTATCTGAATGAAACGGTATAAAGAAGAATCTTTTGTTTTTCTTTAGAATTTTCTGAAGTCACCCTTAAGAAATACCGGATAGGATGATAATAACAGAGGAAAAAGCTGGAATCAGGAAAAGGATGAAAAATGTGATGGAGATGAATCATGTACTGGTCGTAGAAGACGACAAGGAAATCAGGGAAGGCGTGGAGATATATCTGAAGAGTCAGGGCTATGAAGTGTTTCAGGCGGCTGATGGTGCAGAAGGACTGGATGTTATAGAAAGGGAAGACATTCATCTGGCAATCGTGGATATCATGATGCCGGTGATGGATGGAATTTCTATGGTCGTAAAACTCAGGGAGAAGTATGATTTCCCGGTGATTTTTCTTTCTGCAAAATCAGAAGAAGTGGATAAGATCATGGGATTGAATATGGGGGCTGACGATTATGTGACAAAGCCATTTACTCCGATGGAACTGCTTGCCAGAGTCAATTCACAGCTTCGCAGATACCGAAGGTTTATGGAACGGTTGGAGGATAAGAACGAAAATTCCAGGATCCATACGATCGGCGGACTGGAAATCAATGAGGATAATGTAGAAGTCACAGTTGACGGTGAAACGGTAAAGATGACTCCGATTGAGTACAAGATCCTGCTGCTTCTGGTGAAGAATCCGGGACGGGTATTTTCTGCGGAGGAGATCTACGAGAGGGTATGGAATGAACGTGCGGTCAATACAGATACGATCATGGTGCACGTCAGAAATATCCGTGAAAAGATAGAGTTGAATCCAAGAGAACCAAAGTACTTAAAGGTGGTGTGGGGTGTTGGATACAAAATTGAAAAGCAGGCGTAAACTGGGACTTTTTCTTGCTGTTGTGACGATACTTGGAGCAGCGTTTTTCATGATATATAATTATCATACGATATACAGAAAAGCAGTCAGTGAAGCGCAGAAGACTTATACAACTTCACTTTCGGACAGGGAATATCTGGAAAGCTTTCTGGAATTCAGTTATGTCCTTTATAATCAGGAGATATCATCCAAGACAGGAGAAGCCAAAATGTCTCAGGAAGAGATCAGTGATGCTGCAGAAGTATGGATGGAGGATTATGAAGCGTTATATCCATATCTGGATTACAGGATCGAGGATGGATCAGGGGCAGTACTGGGACGAAGCACGGCGAATACCGGAAAGGGTCTGACAGATGACAGTTTCAAAGAATATGCATTTGGTATGGTACTGACTTATGATGAACGTGGAAACCTGGATGTAAAAGTTGTAAAGAGCAGTGAAAAGACAGCACAGAGCATTGCTCTCAGAAAGATTATAGATAACTGGAGCGAGACGGTTGAGGATGCCACCGGCGGCGAATTGAAGACGCCGAAGAATCGTACATATATCTATGGAATGAAGAAAAACGGAATTGAACAATATCTGAACCACTGGTACTGGTTCGGGGATGAAGCGCCGAATGATGCATGGTATATGATGCTTGCCTGCATGGCAGCGGTAGGTGTGGCAGCATGGATTCTTGCACAAAGCGAGACGTTGGGGATTGGAAGCAGAAAGGTTTTTCAACAGCCATTTGAGATTGTTTTTATCGTTGCGGCAACAGGACTGGGGCTTTTGGACAATAAGCTGAACTGGATTGTAACAAGGACGAAGGGAAGACCCGGGGCGATGGATATCGCAATCTGGATTGCAGTATTTGCTGTTACATACTGGGCAGCAAGCTGTGTCAGTGAAATACAGAAGACAGGTGTCAGAAAGTATGTTACAGAACGGACGCTGTTATGGCGTGCATGGAAAGCGCTGAAGAAAGAAGCTCCGGCAGCAGCGGAAAGAGTCGGACGAGACAGTGGAAGATTGTGCCGGAAAGTGAAAAAAATGGCGCACAGACTGTATCAGATCATTACAGATATCGATTTTACAGACAAAAGCAGTAAGGCAATTCTGAGGATAGTGCTTGTGAACTTTATCATTTTGGCAGTGACGAGTATCTTCTGGTTTTATGGAATTATGGCACTGATCATATATTCGGTAATCCTATACTTTATTTTGAAGAAATATTTTAATGAAATAAAGAAAAACTATCACAGACTGTTAGAAGCGACAAATGAGATTGCCGATGGAAATCTGGATGTGGAGATTGATGAAAATCTGGGTGTGTTCGAGCCGTTTAAAGAAGAGATTGAGAAGATACAGACCGGATTCAAGAAAGCGGTAGATGAAGAAGTGAAAAGCCAGCGGATGAAGACCGAACTGGTGACGAATGTCTCGCATGATCTGAAGACTCCATTGACTGCGATTATCACCTATGTGAATCTGCTGAAGATTGAACATGATCCGGAAAGACAGAAAGAATACATTGATGTACTGGATAGAAAATCACTCCGGTTAAAAGCATTGATTGAAGATTTGTTTGAAATCAGTAAAGCGAGCAGCCGTTCGGTGAACCTGAATATTATCGATATGGATATTGTGAATCTTTTTAAACAGGTGAAATTCGAAATGGAAGAAAAGATTGCGGAAGAGAATCTGGATTTCCGTCTGGATATTCCGGAGGAGAAAGTGATCGTGGCACTGGATGGACAGAAGACATACCGGATATTTGAGAATCTGATTGGAAATGCAGTGAAATATGCAATGCCTCATACAAGAGTATACGTGAAGATTGCTGCGGAAGAGGGTGAGGCGGTATTTTGGATGAAGAATGTATCGGCCACCGAGCTTACATTTAATCCGGAAGAGATTACGGAGCGTTTTGTCAGAGGAGATTCGGCGAGAAATACCGAAGGATCCGGACTCGGACTTGCAATTGTTAAGAGCTTTGTGGAAATTCAGAAAGGAAAGTTCTGGATCGAGACGGAAGCAGATCTTTTTAAAGCAGAGATCCGGTGGAAACTGGTTGACAAAAAAGATGATATCGCATAATATATATTCTATATGAGAAAGACTTTGAACGGAAAGAGTAGCAGATGCGTTGTGTCGAAAGAGAGAAACTGTCACCGGCTGAAAGCAGTTTCAGATTACAGCTTTTGTGAAGTGCGTCCGGGAGTCGGTCCGGTGAGAAAGAAGGATAACATCATAGCCGGATCCGGGATTACACACGTTACGTGTACTGAGGGAAGAATATGGGTAACAGAACTGTATTCTTTAAAAAGAGTGGAACCGCGGATATACTTCGTCTCTTGTGTAAAGCAGGAGACGGAGTTTTTTTGTACAAAAGCATACAGAACAGACGGTAAACTTATAAAAAGGAGAGATCATAGATGGGCATCATATCATATGTCAATGAAGAAATTCAGGTAATACGGGAACGGGATCCTGCGATCAAGTCGAATATGGAAGTATTCCTGTATTCTAGTTTCAAAGCAATTCTTCATTACAGAATCGCACATAAGCTCTATCTGAAGAAACATTATTTTCTTGCCAGATGGGTATCGCAACGGGCGGTAAGAAAGACCGGGATCGAGATCCATCCGGGAGCAACAATAGGAAAAGGATTATTTATCGACCACGGAAGCGGAGTAATCATCGGAGAGACGGCGGAACTGGGAGATAATATTACCCTGTATCAGGGAGTCACACTTGGAGGAACCGGAAAAGAACAGGGAAAGAGACATCCGACCCTGAGGGATAACGTTATGGTGAGTGCAGGAGCAAAAGTTCTTGGTTCATTTACCATCGGAGAAAATTCCAAGATCGGTGCGGGATCTGTAGTGCTGGAAGAAGTACCGCCGAATTGTACGGTTGTGGGTGTGCCGGGCAGAGTTGTCAAGATGAATGATGAGAAGATACCGAGACTCGATATGGATCAGGTACATCTGCCGGATCCGATTTCAAATGATATCAGAGAACTGCAGGCAGATAACTTAAGAATGCACAGACAGATCCAGGAGATGGAGAAACGCATGCAATGTTTAAAAGAGAATCCGATACCGGAAGAAAAAGAGGAGGAGAACACGAAAAATGAAGATTTTTAATACAATGACAAAGAAAAAAGAAGAATTTGTACCTTTGGAAGAGGGGAAGGTAAAGATGTATGTATGCGGACCTACCGTATATAACTTTATCCATATTGGAAATGCCAGACCAATGATCGTATTCGACACGGTCAGAAGATATTTTGAATACAAAGGATATGATGTAAATTATGTATCCAACTTTACAGACGTAGACGATAAGATCATCAAAAAAGCCATCGAAGAAGGGGTGACAGCCGATGAGATTTCCAAACGTTATATTGCAGAGTGTAAAAAAGATATGGACGGTATGAATATCAAACCGGCAACCAGGAACCCGCTTGCGACGGAAGAAATCTGTGGTATGGTTGACATGATCCAGACATTGATTGATAAAGGATTTGCATACGAGAAGAATGGTACCGTATATTACAGTACAAGAAAGTTCAAAGATTACGGTAAGCTTTCGCACAAGAATCTGGATGATCTTCGTTCGGGTGAACGTTCCCTTCTGGTATCCGGAGAAGATGAGAAAGAAGATCCGCTGGATTTTGTGCTTTGGAAACCGAAGAAAGAAGGAGAGCCTGCATGGGAGTCTCCGTGGAGCGAAGGACGTCCGGGATGGCACATCGAGTGCTCAGAGATGTCTAAGAAATATCTCGGAGAACAGATCGACATTCATGCCGGCGGAGAAGATCTTGTATTCCCACATCATGAAAATGAGATCGCACAGAGTGAGGCGGCAAATGGCAAGGAATTTGCAAAATACTGGATGCACAATGCATTTCTTAATATTGACAACAGGAAGATGAGTAAGTCGCTTGGCAATTTCCGTACGGTACGTGAGATCAGCGAACAGTATGATCTGCAGGTACTGCGTTTCTTCATGCTGAGTGCACACTACAGAAGCCCGCTGAACTTCAGTGCAGACCTGATGGAAGCATCCAAGAATGGTCTGGAGCGTATCGTGAACGCAGCAGACAACTTGAAATTCCTTATGGAAAATGCAAAAACAGAAGCGATCACAGATGCAGAAGCAGAAAACTTTGCAAAGACAGAAGAATTCGTTGCAGGATTTGAAAAAGCAATGGATGATGACTTTAATACAGCAGATGCCGTTGCAGCAATCTTTGACCTTGTAAAATATATCAATACAACAACCGATGCAGAAAGTTCAAAAGAATACCTTCAGAAATTATTCCATCTGCTCGTGGACTTAACAGGAGTTTTGGGACTGATCGTAGATAAGAAAGAAGAGATTCTGGATGAAGACATTGAAAAACTGATCGAGGAGCGTCAGGCGGCACGTAAGGCAAAAGATTTTGCGAGAGCCGATGCAATTCGTGATGAACTGTTAGAGAAGGGTATCATCTTAAAAGATACCAGAGAAGGAGTACAATGGAAAAGAGCGTAGAGTGGGGATTTGACACTTATATGCAGGAGATTTTCCAGATGAAAGAGGTGGATATTAAAGAATATTCACCTCTTACTTTGGCATATATCGGAGACTGCATTTATGATCTGATCATAAAATCCCTGGTGATCAATGAAGGAAACCGTCAGGTACAGAAGCTGCACCAGAAGACCAGCTCTTATGTCCAGGCATCCGCACAGTCGAAAATGATGCGTACGATGCAGGAACACCTGACAGAAGAAGAACATGCTGTCTATAAAAGAGGCCGCAATGCCAAGAGCGTGTCGCCGGCGAAGAACCAGTCGATTACAGATTACAGACGTGCGACGGGATTTGAAGCCCTGCTTGGATATCTATATCTGAAAAAAGAGTGGAAAAGAATGCTGGAACTGGTTAAAATAGGTCTGGACAGTATCAAAGAATAATACGAGGAGTGTCAAATATGAGTCACGATAAGAATGTAAATGAAAGTATCATAGAAGGAAGAAATGCCGTTATGGAAGCATTTCGTTCCGGAAAACCGGTAGACAAGCTGTATGTACTGGACG
>CAKRCY010000074.1:0-8358 GCA_934309195.1 uncultured Dorea sp. | reverse complement strand
GGAGCGCATCTTTACCGCACCGAAGGAAAGAAGAACACAGACATTCCTGTCACGTATTCTTCCGGCAACAGCATAGAGAAGAATCGAAAAATAATTGAAAATATGCAGTAGATCAATCAGAAAATAACAAGACGTTTCACTAAAAATATTGATATACTATCCTTTTGAAGGGCAGGGAAACCTGCCCTTCTCCAATGTTACTGTACCAACTGGAAGAATGCTTTCATCTCCCGTGTCAGAAGTTTGTCCTTGTGGTATACGATCTGCCGCCAGATATGCATATCAAAATCCTGGACCGGTATGGGAGTGAGGACCCCCTGTGCAATCTGATCCTGTACAGTAAACTGAGGAACAAAAGATAAAAATTCATTTTTTAACAAAAGCTGAATGATGAAGTCGGTACTGCTGGATTCCACCCGCGGATGGATTTCCTGACCATATGCCGCAAGATACTGATCCAGAATAAAACGGTAACTTGCATCTTTTTCAGTCAGTATAAAAGGTTCACTGATAATTTTGTTTAATGTCAGGGGACTTTTTTTTGTGCAAGGATGATCCGGACTTGCAACGAAAATGATATTTTCCGGTTCTTCTAAGATCTTGACCCACTTCGGATCGTACATACGCTTATCCATAAAATAGACGAGATCTACACGGGATTTGTTCATCATATCGAGAAGAGCTTCCGGGGAATCTGTGATGATGCTGATCTCAACTGCAGGGTGAAGTGCATGATATCTGGACAGGATATCCGGCAGGATAGAAGAACAGATCGACTCGATCGTTCCGATCCTGAGTGTTCCATTCAGATCCTGAGATCCGGAGAGTACATCCTTTGCTTCTTCAATCTCATTGGTGATGTGCAAAGCATACTGATAAAATATTTTCCCCTGATGTGTAAGGGAAATGTGTTTGCCGATCCGGTCAAAAAGCCGGGTGCCTAATTCGGATTCCAGATGTTTGATCTGGATGCTGACGGCAGCCTGTGTGTAACCGAGAATATCGGCGGCTTTTGAAAAACTTTCCTGATTGGCAACATGTATAAATGTGTTTATTTCACGAAAATCCATAATTTCTCCATTCTGCTTGTATAAAATATTTTTAATCATTTTATAAAAAAGTTAAATTTTACAAATCGTTTATTTGATGATACAGTGTCTAAGTGAGAAAAACAAGACAAAAACATGTTTTCCGGAAAAAATGTTTTATGGTATTATAGATAGAAGAAAGGAATGCAAAAGAGATGGAAAAGACAAATCCAAAATATCAGGCGTATGTACAGATTTTAAAAGAAGAATTACATCCTGCAATGGGATGTACGGAACCGATTGCGCTGGCTTATGCGGCAGCGGTAGCCAGAAGAGAACTCGGATGTCTGCCGGACAGAGTTGTCATTGGGGCAAGCGGCAGTATCATTAAGAATGTAAAATCAGTGATCGTTCCGAATACCAATCATCTGAAAGGGATACCGGCCGCAGTATCCGCAGGGATCGTGGCAGGAGATCCGGACAAAGAACTGGAAGTAATTGCAGAGGCGACAGAGGAAGATTCGGTAAAAATCAAAGATTTCTTAGAGAATACACCGATCACAGTTGAACATCTGGATCAGGGTATCACATTTGACATTGTGCTTACGTTATATCACGGAGATGAGTATGCAAAAGTAAGGATTGCAAACTATCATACCAATATTGTGTTGATCGAGCACAATGGGGAAGTTGTAAAAGAATCAGAAGTCAAGGGTGAAGAAGAGGAAGGGCTTACAGACAGAAGCCTTTTAAATATGAAAGATATCTGGGACTTTATCAATACGGTAGACGTAGAAGACATTAAAGAAGTTCTTGACAGACAGATGGAGTATAATTATACAATTGCAAAAGAAGGAATCCGCGGGGATTATGGTGCCAATATAGGAAAAGTGCTTCTTGACATGGATGAGGATAATGTAAAGACCCGGGCAAAAGCGATGGCAGCAGCAGGATCCGATGCCCGTATGAATGGCTGTGAACTGCCGGTTGTGATCAATTCCGGAAGTGGTAATCAGGGAATTACGGTATCGGTACCGGTTATGGTGTATGCGGAAGAATTGAATGTAGAAAAAGAAAAACTCTACCGTGCACTTGCACTTTCCAATCTGACAGCGATCCATGAGAAGACACCGATCGGCCGTCTGTCAGCATATTGCGGTGCGGTTAATGCGGGAGCTGGAGCGGGAGCAGGTATCGCATACCTTTGCGGCGGAGGATATGAAGAAGTGATCCATACGGTTGTCAATGCACTGGCGATCGTATCAGGTATCGTCTGCGATGGTGCGAAGGCATCCTGTGCGGCAAAGATTGCATCGGCAGTAGATGCCGGAATCCTTGGATACAATATGTATATCCGTGGTCAGGAATTTTATGGCGGGGATGGAATCGTGACAAAAGGTGTAG
The DNA here is from genome assembly GCA_934309195.1 of uncultured Dorea sp. Lineage (GTDB taxonomy): Bacteria > Bacillota > Clostridia > Lachnospirales > Lachnospiraceae > Dorea_A. Next base: position 5,926 of record CAKRCY010000074.1, on the reverse strand, counting down.
AGGCAACCTTGAGAAATGTCGGACGTCTCGGAAAAGAAGGTATGCGTGAGACGAATGAAGAGATCATTAAAATGATGATCGAAGATTAAGATAGGAAGTGATGAATTGGAAAGCAGTGTATCCAAGGAACAGCTTTCGGACAGACTGGATCGGAAAGAGATCGTAAGAGGAACTGCACTGACGATTACGGGAGGCTTTCTGTGGGGACTCGCAGGAGTATTTGGCAAATATTCGTTTGAATACAAAGGAGTGATGGCACCGTGGCTGGTTAATGTCCGGCTGATCATAGCAGGGATCATTTTGCTGATGAGAGCATATATGGTGCAGAATAATGGAATCTTCCGCATCTGGAAAAATAAAAGACATGTGTTACGTATGCTGGTGTATGGAGTGATCGGTATTGCTGGATGTCAGATGACGTATTATATGGCGGTACAGGATTCAAATGCCGGAATTGCGACAGTTCTGCAATACACGGCACCGGTTATGATCATGGTCCTTATGGCAATCAGAAACCGGAAGTTGCCTGAGCGGAATGAGATACTTGCGTTGGTATTGGCATTTGGAGGAACGGTTCTTCTGGCAACGCACGGTAATCTTACGCAATTGAGTGTGTCAAAGACAACATTAGTATTGGGGCTTGCTTCAGCAGTCGCAACGGTATTCTATAATCTCGTACCGGGTAATCTGATGGATATCTATGGAACTTTTTCCATGGTCGGCTGGGGAATGCTGATCAGTGGAATCGGTCTGACACCATTTGTGCAGCCATGGACGATGGCAGGAGATATCCTTTGGGACTGGCAGTGCGTCGGTTGTATTGCAGTCGTAATCATATTTGGTACAGTGATGTCCTTTAGCTGTTATATGGAAGGGGTTCGTCTGATCGGAGGCTCCAGGGCAAGTCTGTTTGCATCGGTTGAGCCGCTGACAGCAACGGCAATGTCGGTGCTCTTTATGCATGTTGCTTTTTCGGGAATGGATCTGGCAGGATTTGTCGGAATCATAGCGGGCGTGATCATCTTGTCGCTGCCAAAAAGGAAAAAATGATATAAAAGATTACAGAAAGTCCTGTCGGAGGAGTGATACTCCCGAGAGGACTTTTTTGTCTTGAAATTAACAAGGGAAACAATACATAAATGCATAAAAATTAATAATATAATGTATAAATGCATAAAATGAACAAAAAAACTCAAAAAACATATCTGCAATTGTCGACAATTGGTTGATTTTTCGAAAATATTGTGATAAAATTAACAAATCAAAAGGATATGGAGGATATCATATGTTAAACAGTTTAAACAACGTTGTTAACTTCCTGAATAGTTACATCTGGGGCGTTGGAATGCTGGTACTGATTGTGGGAAGCGGATTATATTTTACGATCAGATTACACGGTTTCCAGTTTGTACATTTCAAGGATATGTGGAGCAGAATCATTGATAAGCAGGATTCTGATTCGGGGATTTCAGCATTTGGTTCATTTTGTACGACCATGGCAATGCGTGTCGGTACAGGTAACGTAGCCGGAGTTGCAGTGGCAATTTATATGGGTGGTCCGGGAGCATTGTTCTGGATGATCCTTGCAGGTATGACCAACTCGGCAGTATGTTTTGCAGAGTGTACACTGGCAGTTCTTTATAAAACAAGAATTGACGGACAGTATCGTGGCGGAGGAGCCTACTGTGCGGAGAGGGGACTTGGCTGGAAGAAATATGGTGCGTTTATGGCTATGATTCTGATGATCGGAACTTCTGTATTTATGCCTGCAGCAGCTACATATACAATCTGTGACGGATTCCACAATGCGATCAAGATTCCAATGTGGGTAAGTGCATTAGTGATTGCCCTGATTCTTGCGGTTGTAGTTATCGGTGGTGTGAAACGTATCAGTGCAATTGCATCTATGATCGTACCATTTATGGTAACGGTATATCTGATCGCGGCAATTGTAATCATTATAATGAATATTACAGCGGTACCTGGACTGATCAAAGAAGTTGTAACGGCAGCATTTGCCAAGAATGCAGTTTTCGGTGGAACAATCGGTGTGATCATCCAACAGGGTGTTAAGCGAGGTACATTCTCTAGTGCATCCGGTATGGGTGAAGCTTCTCCTACAGCTGCAGCAGCAGAGACAAGCCATCCGGTAAAACAGGGTATGGCGAATGCAGCCGGTGTATGGCTTGACACGGTTATCATCTGTACCGCATCGGGACTGATGATCCTGTTAACAGACTGCTTCAATACAGCGAATGGATATGTCGGCAGTGGTTCGGCAGAGCTTCCTGCACTTGCAGCAGCAGGAACAAATGGAGTGATCTTTGTGCAGCTGGCATGTAAGACTGTTATGGGTAAGATCGCACCTACATTCATTGCGATCATGCTGGCACTGTTCTCATTCACTTGTCTGATCAGTTACTATTATGAAGCAGAGACAGCAGCTATGTACCTGTTCCAGGGTGATTCCAAAGCGAAAATACGTAAAGTCGTTACATGGATCATGAGAATTGCAATGCCTGTTCTGATCTTTGTCTGGGGTAATCTGGAATCAGACATCGCATGGAACTTATCGGATCTGGCACTTGGAAGCTGTACATGGGTAAATATGCTGGTTGTTCTTTTGTTATCACCAAAGGTAATAGCACTTTACAAAGACTATGAATCACAGATGAAAGAAAAGAAAGATCCATACTATAATCCGGATAAACTTACATGGGATGGTGTAGACACAGAGATGTGGAAAGACATCAATAAGAAGTATATTGAAAAAGATAAATAAGTTATAAAAAATAACCCCTGGGAGACATCTCCCGGGGGTTATTGTATACTTAATTGTTAGTTGTCATAATCTTTCGAACAAACACTGATACCCATTCCATATCCCTTCGGTCCGATATGACATCCGATACTGAATGAAAGCGGATCGTAATATACATAAGAGTTTGGAAATGCGTCTACAAGCATCTGCTTCCATTCCTCAGCCTCTTCTTCTGTCAGGTTAGAACCGGCAGCACCAATCAGGATATGTCGGTCATCCGCATCTTTAAAGCGTGTCTCACGGTCGTTCTTTAATGCCTCGACCATTTTTTGTTTACATTTCTTTATACCGCGGGTCTTGGCAAAAGCATCCAGTTTGCCACCCTGAATGGTCAAGATCGGTTTGATGTTCAGAACGCTTCCGAGAGCGGCACCGGCAGCAGTAACACGTCCGCCCTTTTTCAGAAATTCGAGCGTGTCAACAGCGATATAGATGCTGGAATTGTAAGCCTCGGCTTCTAATATTTCTTTGATCTCTTTTGCTGATTTACCGGCTTCTGCAAGCTTTTTTGCATGCATGACAGATTCTCTCTGTGTGACAGAGATCCTGTGATTGTCTGCAATCTGTACCTTGCCTTCATAATCAGCAGAAAGGCTGATGGCTGAAGAACAGGAAGCGCTCAGTCCGCTGGACATCGGGATATGGATGATCTCATCATAACCCTGCTCGAAGATGTCATCCCAAAGATCCATCAGATCGCCGGGCGAAGGCTGGGATGTGGATACATTCATTCCACCTGTCAGGCTTTCATAGAAAGAAGTTTCGGTAAGATCAACTCCTTCGTAGTGTGTCTCATCATTGATAATGACTGGCATAGGAATCAGAAAGATTCCCATCGAGTCAGCCTCTGCTTTCATAATTCCGCTGTTTGTGTCTGTCATAACAGCTGTTTTCATAAGAGAAAACCTCCTTTTGTACTCTTTACTATCTATCAGTTACAGAAGAAATATTCTTGATAACAAATATTTTATTCTGTTCGCGTGTCACCCCAAAAGAACAGTGCAACGGTTCCCGGACCTGTATGGCTTCCGATCGTTGTTCCCACATTGTTGATCTCCACTTTTTCTTTCAGATATGGAAAACGGGATTGAACCAGATCAGCAACGGCCTTTGCATCCTCATAACAGCCGGAATGAGAAATGTAGCATTTCCCCGTATAGTCGGTCTGATGATCGGCATATTCTGCCATCTTATCGACAATGGCACGGATAACTTTTCGCTTTGTGCGAATCTTATATCGTGGAATCAGGCGTCCCTGATTATCCATGTTAAGGAGCGGGCAGATGTTCAGTACACCGCCGATCGCGCCTGCTGTCTTCGAGATGCGCCCACCTTTTACGTAGAATTTTAAATCGGTGGAGAAGAACCAGTGATGTACGTTCAGCCGGTGCTTTTCAGCGAAGCGGAAGACTTCGTCCAGGGACTTGCCTTCATCACGCAGATCTGCCAGTTTATCCATCAAAAGTCCATATCCGGAAGATGCGCCAAGAGAATCCACGATCAGGATCCGGCGGTCAGGATAACGTTCTTCGAGACTTTCTTTTGCAATCATTGCGGAGTTGATAACTCCCGAGAGCCCGGAAGAAAGTGTGACATGCAGGATATCCTTTCCTGCTTTCAGGAAGGGCTCGAAATATTCTTCAAATTCCTCGGCATTGACCTGTGAAGTCTTAGTATCGGCTCCGGCGGCCATTGCAGCATAGAATTTATCAAATGGGATAGATTTTCCAAGATCATCGGCATATTCCCTGCCATCCAGTTCGAAATGAAAACAGATGTAAGATATGTCACGTGCTTTGAAATGTTCCTCTGTAAGATCTGCTGTCGAGCAGCAGCTGATGATGTAATCCCTCATAATGCATGCTTCCTTCCCTGTTATTTTATTATATTTAGAATACTCATGTATACTCCAAGTGGTAAAAATTGTACCATTTTCTCGGGGGAAATTCAATAATAACGAAAAAATCAGGAAGAAAAAGATGAAATTGCCTGCGGAATTCGTGGTACAATATTCATACATCAGAGGTACTGCAGGAAGATAGGGATAATGAAAATAACGGGGAATAAGAAAATATGAATAAAGATATGGAAAGAATAAAAGAGAACATGAATATTCTAAAGGATTGCACATTATGTCCGAGGAATTGTCATGCAGACCGTTTTGGAGGACAGCGCGGAAGATGTCATGAGACGGCCGAGATTGTGGCAGCAAGGGCAGCGCTTCACATGTGGGAAGAACCCTGTATATCAGGAAATGTGGGATCCGGAGCAGTATTCTTTTCCGGCTGTCCGATGGGCTGTATCTTCTGTCAGAACCATAATATAGCCGAAGCAAAAGCCGGAAAGATAATCACGATTGAAAGGCTGTCGCAGATATTCCTGGAACTTCAGGGAGAAGGAGCTGCCAATATTAATCTTGTGACACCGACACACTATGTCCCACAGATCATAGAAGCATTAGAGATGGCAAGAAAAGCCGATCTGGCTATTCCGGTTGTCTATAATACAAGCGGCTATGAAAAGCCGGAGACAATACAGATGCTGGATGGATATGTAGATGTCTATCTTCCAGACTTTAAGTACATGGAACCAGAACTCGCAGCTGCATATTCGAAGGCTCCGGATTATCCTGAATATGCCAAAGCATCCATAAAAGAGATGATCCGTCAGACGGGAAATATTCAGATTAACAAAGAAACAGGAATGATACAAAAAGGCGTGATCGTAAGACATCTGGTTCTGCCGGGGCATGTAAAAAATTCCAAAGCGGTCATAAAATATCTGCTCGAAACATACAAAGACCAGATCCTGATCAGCATTATGAATCAATACACTCCTATGCCGCAGGTCGCAGAAGACCCACTTCTTAGCCGTAAAGTTACAAAAAGGGAATATGAAAAAGTCATAGATTATGCACTGGAACTGGGAATGGAAGATGGCTTTATCCAGGAAGGAGAAGCAGCAAAAGAAAGCTTCATACCGGAATTTAATTTAGAGGGGATTGGGATTTAATTTATTAACTGTGGATCGGCCTCTCAGTCCTTGAAGGAAACAATAGATAAGGCTTCTTGTTCAGGTTCCATACCATAAGAAACACTAAGAGAG
>CAKRCY010000073.1:0-8521 GCA_934309195.1 uncultured Dorea sp. | reverse complement strand
CGCAAGCATAGCATTATTCTCCGTCACTTTGTCTATTCCCGGAATGGACTGTGCCATCGACAGGAATATTGGATAAATAAAGGAACTGATGATCGTTGTCAATGCAAACTTCTTTCCCAGAAATACTGCACCGAGAACGAACAGCACCGCATTGATCGCCAAAATAATCATCGATAGGTTCACCTGAAAATAATGGCTGATCGTAAGACCGATACCAGTCGCACCTCCCATAATGATCCCATTCGGCACGATAAACGCTGCCACAGCAAACGACAATACAAGATTGCCGACCAGAACTCCCAGAATAGTTTTGATTATTTTTCCCCAACTTTTTTTCATGTGTTCCATCCTCTCTCCGTACTTTCTTTCCCGGATTATGAAATTCCTTTCATCGTAAGCTGGATCCGCTTCTTCTTAAGATCCACGCTCATCACTTTTACATCCACGATATCGCCAACGCTTACCACTTCCAGCGGATGCTTGATGAATTTCTTATCCGTGATCTCGGAAATGTGTACCAGTCCGTCCTGGTGCACCCCAATATCTACAAACACACCAAAGTCAATGACATTTCTTACGGTTCCTTTCAGGATCATGCCTTCCTTTAAGTCTTTCATATCTAAGACATCTGTTCTTAAGATCGGTTTCGGCATCTCGTCACGCGGGTCACGTCCCGGTTTTTCCAGTTCTTTCACAATATCCCGGAGGGTGATCTCTCCAATCTCCAGTTCTTTTGCAAGTCTTGCATAATCTTTGATCGTAAGGGACAGTCCGGTAAGCTTTCCTCCGCTGATGTCTTCCAGTGAAAATCCCTGTTTCTTCAGAAGTTTTTCTGCAGCTTCATAGGACTCCGGATGTACACTGGTTCCGTCTAACGGATTCGTACCGTTCTGGATTCTCATGAATCCGGCACACTGTTCGAACGCCTTTGGTCCAAGCTTTGCAACCTTCAGAAGCTGTTTTCTGTCTGTAAATCTTCCATTTTCTTCTCTGTATGCCACGATATTCTTGGCAATCGCACCGGAAATACCTGAAATATAAGAAAGTAACGGTGCGGATGCCGTATTCAGGTCAACGCCGACTTTATTTACACAATCTTCTACAACACCGGATAAAGCTTCACTTAACTTTTTCTGGTTCATATCATGCTGATACTGTCCGACACCGATGGATTTCGGATCGATCTTTACAAGTTCTGCCAGCGGATCCTGCAGTCTTCTTGCAATGGATGTCGCACTTCTCTGTCCAACGTCAAACTTCGGGAATTCTTCCGATGCAAGCTTACTTGCCGAATATACGGAAGCTCCTGCTTCATTTACAATTACGTACTGCACTTTCTGCGGAATCTCTTTTAATAATTCTACAATGAACTGCTCAGATTCTCTGGATGCGGTACCATTTCCAACAGAGATCAATGTAATGTTATATTTTTCAATAATCTTTTTCAGCAAATCTTTGGATGCCTGGATTTTCTTCGGTGTCGTCGGAGCAGTCGGATAGATAACCGTTGTTCCGATGACTTTACCGGTCGGATCTACAACTGCAAGTTTACAGCCGGTACGGAATGCAGGATCCCATCCAAGTACAGTCTGTCCTACGATTGGCGGCTGCATCAGAAGCTGATGCAGATTCTTCTTGAATACGCTGATTGCCCCGTCCTCTGCCTTCTCTGTCAGATCACTTCGTATCTCACGCTCAATCGCAGGTGCAATGAGACGCTTATAGCTGTCCTCTGCCGCTTCCTTTAAGATCGGTGTGGTATACGGATTATCACTGTGGATCATCTTCTTTTCCAGATATCTTAAGATATCGTCCTGCGGTGCCTCAATCTTCACCGTAAGGAACTTTTCTTTTTCTCCACGATTCAATGCAAGCACTCTGTGTCCGGCAAGTCTGCTTACCGGTTCTTCGAAATCATAATACATCTCGTATACAGACTCCGCATTTTCGTCTTTTGCCTGTGAGATTACTTTCCCGTGCTGTATAGTTGCCTTGCGGATCCAGCTTCTGTAATCTGCTTCATCCGATACTGACTCGGCAATGATATCCTTTGCTCCATCAATTGCTTCTTTTACAGAATTCACTTCTTTTTCCGGATTCACATATTCTTCTGCATACACTTCTACCGGTTTATCTGCTTTTTGAAGCGTGATGACTGCTGCAAGCGGCTCCAGTCCTTTTTCCTTTGCAATCATGGCACGTGTCCGGCGTTTTGGACGATACGGACGGTAGAGATCTTCTACCACAACCATCGTCTCTGCTGCCAGAATCTGCTTTTTTAATTCTCCGGTGAGTTTTCCCTGTTCCTCTATACTTGACAGAACCTGTTCTTTCTTTTCTTCTAGATTGCGCAGATATACCAGTCTCTCATACAATGTTCGCAGCTGAGCATCGTCCAATGTTCCCGTGACTTCTTTTCTATATCTTGCGATAAACGGGATCGTATTGCCTTCATCGATTAATTTTACCGCCGCATCGACCTGCCATCTTTTGACTCCAAGTTCCCCGGTAATCACCTGATTAATATCCATATGTTTTGTCTTTCCCTTTCTTGCCGTATTCAAAGAATTTGTACTTCTTTATTACGCGGATAATTATAACTGAATTCCCCACTGTATGCAATGGCGTCTATAATACAGAGTTCACTCTGTTTTCTTGAAAATATATTTTCTCTATGTTATACTGAAGCTACTTGAACTTATCAGAAAAACAGAAATACTTAAAGGGGCTTTTACTTATGAATCAGGAAATACAGGGACTCTCAAAACAACAACTCAAATCCAGGGAAACACGGGCTAAGATCTTTCAGGCAGCCAAACAGATCCTGCAAAAGCAAGGTTATGAGCAGCTGTCGATCAAGAATATCTGCGAAGAAGCCGGTGTCTCCAATGGGAGTTTTTATCATCATTTCAAGACAAAAGATGATCTTCTTTCTTATTATATTGAAGAACAGCCGAGTATGGATCCCAACCTTCTCGAACTTCCGTCCAGTGCTGCCGGAACAAAAGAAGCAATCATCTCGGTTTATTTGAATTATGTTCACTACTGCGAAGAGCTCGGAGTTGAATTTATGGCCAATTACTATACACCTAAGAATCAGTCCCTGAACCCTTTGATCCGTACGGAAAGACCATATCCGATCATCACCGTTCATGATTACCTGAAACGCGTGATCGATGCCGGGATCATTTCCCCTCCCGCCGATCTGGAGGATATCACAACCGACATCCGTATGATCGTAATCGGAAATGTATTTGAATGGTGTTTAAAGAGCGGTGATGCTGATTTTGAGGGCAACATGCGCCGGTCTCTCACCACCTATCTGAATGGATTATTCTGATCATTTTTGAATCTATGAATTTACAAAGGATGAATACGGTATGTACATATTTATTGCCAATCCCAATGCCAGATCCGGCAGAGGGATTCTTCTCTGGAAACAGATTGAAAAAATTTTGCTGGAAAAAGAAATCGCATACAATGTTTTATTTACGAAATATCAGCATCATGCCACCCGCCTGGTGCATGATCTGACTTCCGACGGTGCTCCTCATACGATTGTTGTCCTCGGAGGAGATGGTACTTTAAACGAAGTAATTGATGGAATCAGATACATGGACAAAGTAACGCTTGGATACATCCCGCTTGGTTCAGGTAATGACTTTGCCAGAGGTCTGGGACTTCCGACGGATATCCACAGCGCTCTGGAACAGATTCTTTCTCCTTCACATTACACTGCCATGAATGTCGGTGTACTGGATTACGAAAATAAACACCGGCGTTTTGCCGTAAGTACCGGTATCGGCTTTGATGCCGCAGTCTGCCATCAGGTAATGGTCACGCCGCTCAAAGCTTTTCTGAACCGCCTGAAACTCGGGAAACTTACCTATCTTGGTGTCGCACTTCATAAGCTGCTCACATTAAAGCCGGTCACAATGACTGTCACAACCGAAACCGGTGAAACCAAAACTTATCACAAAGTCTATTTTACAGCAGTTATGAACCTGAAATATGAAGGCGGCGGATTCAACTTCTGTCCTTCCGCCAGCGGGACCGATGACAGACTGGATATCATCACTGTCTCAGAACTGCCACGACTTAAGGTTCTCTGCCTACTGCCGACAGCATTCAAAGGATGGCATACCCGTTTCCGTGGAATCACTCTGGACACCTGCACAGAAGTCACGATTACCAGTGACCGCGCACTGCCTGTACATACCGATGGCGAGCCGGTCTTTCTGCAGTCCGACATCCATGTACATCTGGAAAAAGAGAAGTTACGTATTATTACGCCTTGTAAATAATTCTGTACACAGGGAGGTTATTTTATGCGTTTACTAATTGCCGGAATTATTATATTTTTCATATCGTTCTACTTTTATCTGATCTGGCCGAGACTGTCCCACAGGCAGCAGATCCGGCCATTTCTCCATACCATGTTCGCACACCGCGGCTACCACTGTATCGAAAAGGGAATTCCGGAAAATTCCCTTTCTTCTTTCCGGGCTGCAATCTCACACGGATACGGGATTGAACTGGATGTACACCTGACAAACGATGGAAAACTTGTCGTATTTCACGATGATGATCTGTCACGTATCTGCGGACGCCCGGAAGCGATTGAGGTACTTCCGTCAAAAGAACTGCAGCGCTGCCGGTTACAGGATACCAATGAAACCATTCCTCTTTTTTCTGATGTCCTTTCTCTGATAGACGGACAGGTGCCGCTTCTGATCGAACTGAAGATTCCGAAATCTTCTCTCGGTATCTGTGAAAAGACCTGGGAAATCCTGAAAAACTATAACGGTCCTTATATGGTGCAGTCATTTAACACGCTTGGCATCTGGTGGTTCCGCCGCTATGCACCACATGTTCTGAGAGGCCAGCTTTCTTCTAATCTGACCGCAGACAATCTGCCGGAACCATGGATACTGTCTTTTATTGTAAAACATCTGCTCGGCAATGTACTCGGACGTCCTGATTTTATCTCTTATAAACTTGCTGACCTTCCGAGATTTGAAGTATGGTTTTTAAAGCGCATTCTACATCTTCCGGTTGCTGTATGGACACTTCGTACACCAGATGCGTTAAAGAAAGGAACACTTTCTTACGACATGCAGATATTTGAGAAAAAGAAAATGTATTATTAATTTTGTTAATATTCCATGAACATTATTGTTGATTCATTTTTTTCATGTTATAATGCGCTTTGAAACGAGATAAGATAATAACAAAGGCTAAAAAAGGGGTAGTTCATATGAAAGCCATTGATAAAGCAAAGAGTTTTTTGAAGAAGTACCGTCATGCATGGGTATTATCATACTTTCTGATCTATATGCCATGGTTTGTTTACCTTGAAAAGCGCACAGATGTACGATATTATATGATACACTCTCCAATTGATAATCATATTCCGTTTATTGAATATTTTATTGTCCCTTATTTGTTGTGGTTCATATTCATTGCTGTGACTGTGGCTTATTTCCTGATTAAGGATAAATGGGGATTTTACAGACTATGTGCTTTTTTATTTTCAGGTATGACAATCTTTCTGATCATATGCACGGTCTTTCCAAATGCATTAAATTTAAGACCAACTGTATTTCCACGAGACAATATGTTTACCGATATAGTAAAAGTTCTGTATAAAACAGATACACCAACGAACGTGCTTCCAAGCATCCACGTATTTAACTCTATCGGTGCAGCCATTGCTATCTCACATAGTAATGATCTGAAAAAACACAGATGGATCCAGATCAGCGCTTACATTCTGGCTGCACTTATCATTCTGTCCACAATGTTCTTAAAGCAGCATTCCGTGACCGATGTGATCGCAGCTGTTGCGATGGCATGCATTATCTATCCATTCGTATATGTTGCAGCAGACAAGAAAGCGCCTAAGCTTTCCCAGCAGCCGACGTAATATGCGTAATATGAATAATATAGAAAGATGCAGGTAACTGTTATATAACCGACAGTTATCTGCATCTTTTTAATTTCCATTATTTTCCGATCACTACCGTTCCATCCCCGCATATCCCGTATACTTTTCAAACGCCGACGGAATCGAATACTCTTTTCTGATCTCCTCCGGATGAATAAACAGAAATCCTTTCTCATTCGTCTTCTCCAGCTCATCTACGATCACTTCATAACCGGTCATATGCCATTCGATATGGCTGAAGATATGCTTCGCTTCCGGAAGTTCCTGTACACGGACCGGCATCAGGCCGATCTTCTTGCTGTATTCCGTGACTTCGTCCATCGAAAGCTTTCCTTCTACATTCGGGAATTCATACAATCCTGCAAGCAGTCCTTTTGCCGGACGCTTCCGGATCGCAATCCGCTTGCCGTCTTTGAAGATCAGTACGGTTCTTTCTTCGATTTTTCTGGCTTTTGCTTTCTTCTTTACCGGTATCTCCGCCGTCAGATCCTCTGCGTGTGCAATACAATATTCTTTCACCGGACATTCCGCACACTTCGGTTCTCCGTTTGGCACACACACGATTGCCCCCAATTCGATCAGTCCCTGGTTGAAATCGCTGGCGGCATCTGCCGGTATCACCTGCTCCAGTGCGTGTTCTATCTTTTTGCGGACACTCTGTTTCATAATGTCTTCATAGCTGCCTGTGATTCTGGAAATCACCCGCAGTACATTGCCATCCACTGCCGGTTTCGGGATTCCGTAGGCAAATGCACTGATGGCTCCCGCCGTGTAATTACCGATTCCCTTCAACTGTAATATCTCTTCATAAGTATCCGGAAATGTACCTGCGTGATCTACCACGATCTGCTGCGCCGCCTTCTGCATATTTCTCACACGGTTATAATAACCCAGACCTTCCCATAGCTTCAGAAGTTTGTCTTCTCCGGCTTCTGCAAGATCCTTCACGGTCGGGAGTGCTTTTAAGAATCGGTCGTAATAGCCTTTTACAGCTTCCACCCTTGTCTGTTGCAGCATGATCTCCGATATCCACACCCTGTATGCGTCCGGGTTATGACGCCACGGAAGGTCTCTTTTATTCTCCCGGTACCAGTTGATCAGCGGTTGTACGATATTTCCAAGATCTGGTTCTTCTACTTGTATATTGTCTACTTTTGTATTATCCACTTCTTTATGTGCCATTGTCTCTCCATCTTCTATATAAAATCATTCTGTTGTTTACAGACACCCTGTCTTTTTCCGAACATAGGATTCATTATAACTTATCATTCTATACAACGTCAAAGCCCTTTTCCTGGAAATGTCGTCCCGATATCGACATCCTCAGGAAAAGGGCTTTAAGAGAAGGGAATGTGGCTGATCCCTGCCACTAACAATATTATCGTTTGATATTATTATATTCCTGTTTCCTTTATATTTCCAATTGGTTATTCTCATATACTTATAGACAGATTCTATATATATTTTTTTGAGTTGATTATCGTTTCTTTGTTCTATAGAGATTATCTATTCCATCTGCCTTTTATCGAAAAAAGCAATTGGAAAATTTAATTAGAAAAGTCTATACTATTCATAGAAAATAAATATGAATATTTAGGAGGTATTCGGTATGTCAATTACAGCTGAAACAGCGAAAGCGCATGCAAATGATCCTGCCGTATTATGCTGTAGAGCAGAGGGCGGAATTACAATCGAACCAGCAAACTTAGAGGATCCTGCAATCTTCGATGAATTAGTAGATTCAGGTCTTTTAAATCTTGACGGATGTCTGAAGATTGGACAGGTTCTTGGGGCAAAATTAACAAAAACAAGTGATTCCCTCTGTCCACTGACAGCAGATAACGTAGAAGGATTCAAGTCAGATGACGATTTAGCAGCAGAAGAAGCTCCTGCTGAAGAGGAAGTTCCTGCCGAAGCTGCACCTGTTGCAAGCGTTCAGGGTGCTGTTACTACAATTAAACATGGTAAAGTAGTCATCTCTATCAAAGAAGGAAAAGATATCTATCTTGAACTTCCTATCTAATTTGCAGAGAACATACGAAAGTACACTAATAGCCAAAATGGCAGATATCATTAAACAGATATCTGCCATTTTATCTTTATTTTTCTAATGCTGTATATTTATTTTTCCGTCACACAGACTCCCCACGGCTCCAGCTTACTCTGTCCGATCAGAATCTTCTCACCTTCACCGATAACCGGTTCCAGTTCTTTTTCCGAATAATTCAGATAGAATGTAATCTCTTTTCCCTGTACGTTCTTTCCTTTTCTTATAATCAATGGGAATGTTGCTTTTTCTTCGCAGGATACACCTACTTTTTCTAATATATCTTTGAACAACTTCTGTAATTCCGCTTCTTCAAACATACATCCGATATGATATGCATATCCATCTCCGTACTGATTTTCAGTAATTGCCGCGTATTCTTTCCAATTATAATGTTCATAAGAAGAAAGCACATTTGCCGTATCCGGAATCAGTAATTCCATAAATGTTTTTGCTTCCGGATGTCTGTCCTGCATTCCTGATAATGTAACTTTTTTCGGGAATGTAAACTGCTGATAATGCATACC
>CAKRCY010000072.1:0-9073 GCA_934309195.1 uncultured Dorea sp. | reverse complement strand
GATCCGACCGTCTCGGGATCTGCCTTCACAACTACACCGAATGCCTCTTTTGTCTCCAGGATCTTGGTGACATCTTGGTACGAAAATGATCTTGTCTTTTTTGCAGTTACACTGTCAAAGTGATCATCAAAAAAATGGATCTCGGAACTCACCGGTCCACCGTTCAATCTGCATCGTCTGTCAAACTGTTCTTCCGCATCTCCGACTGCCGTTGTCGATAACACCTTTCTCCAGATTGTTCTGTTCAATATCACTGCCGCAACAAATGCCAGTGCCCAGACTACAATAAACTTAATGACAAAAAAAGTCATTCCTCCCGGTGTACCGCCTCCCGGGTTTCCATATTTACACATAAAATAGAACACCAGCGGTCCCATCACCGTCACTATAAACTTAATCGTAATATCACTGCTGTCCACACGGAAAAGTTCACAGATCTGTTTCAGCGTGTTCTTTGACTCCTTATAAGCCACACGGTAATAATTTGCCATATCATTTTCCCCTTTACAAAATCTGTGTCTTATTATATCCTTATATAGTTGATTATTCAAGAACATCCTTTATAATTATTTGTAAATTATCTATAAATTCTTCTATGTGTTCTCTCTATGAAGTTTCTCTATAACCGGTTCTGTTTATTACATTTCAACATACATATTCCTAACAAAGTATAAAAAACCTTAACTTTTTCTTAAACAATTGGTTGTACTTTAGTCTGGTTTGTGATAAGATTAACTGCGTTGAGAGTTTTAAACATGAGAGGTTTTTCCTCGTACTGTTAAAACCAAAGAAAAATTTCATATTGGAGGGTGAATCTCATGGAGAACACTAAGAAAAAATTACCATTTGGTTTCTATGTGTGCTGTCTGACTTTCTCTTTTGAAAGACTTGCATACTATGCAGCTAAATGGGGGCTTTCGGTTTTCATCGTAGCCGCTGCAGCAAACGGTGGTCTTGGACTTGACAAATCCGTAGGTGCTGCAATGAGTTCTAACCTGGTAGCTTTCACATATATCACACCTATCATCGGTGGATATATCGCTGACCGTTGGATTAGTCCTCGTATTCTTGTACCTGTTGGTGAGATCATGATGGGTCTCGGATATTTATTTGCATGGAAAGCAAATGGTGTCGGAACAATGTGGATCATGATCATCCTCGTTGCTATCGGTACTGGTTTCTTCAAAGGAAACGTATCTGGTATCAACGGACGTCTCTTCCCATTAGCTGATCAGGACGAGCTGGACACTGTATTCAACTTACAGTACATGTTCGTTAACATCGGTTCTTTCTGCGGAACTACTTTCCTTTCACTGGTTGGTACAAACGCTGGATACCGTACAATGTTCCTGATCTGCGGAATCTTCATGTTCATCGACTGTGTATGGTGGTTCATCGGAATGAAATCATTCGGCGATGCCGGAAAGAAACCATTCCTTGTTGACAACCGTACTGAAAATGTTGAGAAAGCAGACAAAGAGAAAGACAATGCACCACTTACAAAACTCGAGAGAAACCGTGTTATCGCTATCCTTATCGTAACAGTCTTCTCTGGTATCTTCTGGCTGATCTGGTACATGGCTTACATGCCGGTTTACTATGAATTCGGTCCTGTATCTCAGGGAGGATCCGGATGGGCTAACTGGAACATCGGTTCCTTCGAAATGCCTACAGCATGGTTCGACTCAATGAACGGACTTCTCTGCATCATCCTTTGTCCTGTATTCGCAGGAATCTGGGCTAAGATGAGACAGCGTCCACAGGGTGACTGGGGTATGTTCACAAAGACTGCTCTCGGAATCATCGTTCTTGGTCTTTGTACAGCATCCATGGTACTTGCAGCTGTTCTTTCCGGACAGGGATCAAAAGATCCAGTTGGTATCTGGGTAATTATCCTGACTGCTGTATGTATGACAGTCGGAGAAGTTATCTTCTCACCACTTGGAAACTCATTCATCAGCAAATATGCTCCTAAGAAACTTCTTGGAACAATGCTCGGTGTATGGCCACTGATCATCTTCTTCTCTGGTAAAGCTTACGGACCACTTTATAACTGGCTCGGAAACTTCGATTTCGTAAAAGCATATGGTGTTGTTACACTCATCATCATCGGCTGCGGAATTATCATGTTAGCATTTACTAAGAAATTTGACCAGATGGTTGAAGGTAAATAATACCGTACATAAAAATAAGACTTGCTTATGCAAGTCTTATTTTTTTGGGGACAGGGTTTCCGGCTTTTTTGTTGTCCCCTCCGGCTCAATCTATCATATTCTTTTATTTTTTACGATACTTTTTATTCCCTGTACTATAACTTCTTTTAATCTGATTATTATTTTTCTTCGTCTTCTTCGTGCTTTCTTTCTTATTTGCCTTCGCACTGAATGAATCTCCGGATCCACGTGGTGTAATATTCTTCTTTGTTCCGATCTCTTTCTGGTCTTCGAACGCTGGTTTTAAAAGTAATTCCGCACCGATTACAAAACAGGCAACTTCTACTGCCAGCTGAACCATCTCCCCGTTCTTTCCGATTCCTTCAAAGAAAGGATCCAGAACTCTTGCCCCGGAAAGAATCACCAGTGTCAGTCCGGCATAAGTAAACAACGAATAGAACATCATCGTCTTCCCCCTGCCTTCATTCTGCTGCATGAAGTAATATCCTGCGATAAAGATCACACCGCCAAGGATCATCAATATGTACTTTAACATTTCTATCTCTTCCTCCCAATCATGTTTTCTGTAAAGTCTATTACATATTATACATGAAATCTATCCCGATTCCTATCTTTTCTATATATATTTTCAATTTTCTTATGCACACCATACCTTAAGCCGCAGAAAAAGGGATGCACCTCCCGGCACATCCCCGTCACTTTTCATCTTTTATTCTATTTCTGATTTCTGAACTGCATCGGAGTCATATCATAAGCTTTCTTGAACAGTCTGTTAAAATGTTCCACATTCTGATATCCGACCGACATTGCAATATTCTCAACCGTCATATTGCTGCTCTTGAGCAGTGCTTTCGCTTTCTTCATGCGGATCTTCTTCACCAGATCTCCAAATGTCATTCCGGATTTTTCCTTAATGTATTTTGACAGATAAGGTTTGGACAGGAAGAATTTTTCAGCCAGGTCATCTAATGTAATGTCAATATAATTTGCCTGCACATAATTCATGATCTCGATCATTCTTGCATCCGTACATGCATCAGCACTCCCGAGTTCTTCAATCTTATTTACCGCAACGATCAAGGCTTCGATGGAAGCTCTGATGATATCCGGATCGATTCCTACACCCCAGAATGTTTTTCCATTGCAGATAATTCCCACATAAGCCACAGCCTTGGAAGAAGATCCCTTTGTAAGCGAATGCTCCTCATAGAAGGATAATTCGTAGCTGATGTTAAAATACTGCTTGATCGCATTGCTTACCGCATCCAGACGTCCATTTCCATTCGAAGTGATCACTTTGCTCTCTCCTGCATGATTGATTGTCACTTCCGCAGTGATTCCATCTACCTGTTTAAAATGACACTCATCAATATGGAAGATAGATTTTGTATTAATATAATGATCTGAGAAGATCTGGTATACCCAGTCCGGTGTCAGCTCTTTGTGCGCTTTATCCGACACGTCTTTTACCATATAGCCCACTTCTTCACGCATTGCCTTTGGAAGGTTGATTCCGTGGCTGTGCATTAAGATGTAATTTACACCACCCTTACCGGACTGGCTGTTGATACGGATAACATCTGAATCGTATTCTCTTCCGACATCTTTCGGATCGATCGGCAGATATGGAACCGTCCATTTGTCACATTTCTTCTCATCTCTCCATGCCATACCTTTTGCGATCGCATCCTGATGAGATCCCGAAAATGCCGTAAATACCAGATCTCCGGAATATGGCTGACGGTCGTATACCTGCATTCTCGTCAGGCGTTCATAAGTCTCACGGATCTTTTTCATATTTGAGAAATCAAGCCCCGGATCTACCCCCTGGGAATACATATTCATACCAAGCGTAATGATGTCAACGTTACCGGTACGTTCTCCGTTTCCGAACAGTGTACCTTCGATACGGTCGGCACCTGCAAGGATACCAAGCTCCGCTGTCGCCACACCGCATCCTCTGTCATTGTGCGGATGCAGGGAAAGTACTACATTCTCTCTGTGTTTCAGATGCTTATGTACATACTCTAACTGGCATGCAAATGTATGCGGCATTGCGTTTTCTACAGTTGTAGGAATATTGATGATTGCTTTATTATCAGCTGTCGGCTGCCATACATCCAGAACAGCGTTACAAACTTCTACAGCATAGTCCACTTCTGTTCCGTGGAAACTCTCCGGGCTGTATTCGAATGTGAAGTTACCGTCTGTCTCACTTGCAAGCTTCAGAAGTAATTTTGCCCCGTCGATCGCAAGCTGTTTTACCTGTTCTTTATCTTTTCTGAACACCTGCTCTCTCTGTGCAACAGAGGTAGAATTGTATAAATGAATCACTGCGTGAGGTGCTCCCTTTACAGCTTCAAATGTTCTCTTGATGATATGTTCTCTTGCCTGTGTCAGAACCTGGACCGTTACATCATCCGGAATCATGTCTTTTTCGATCAGAGTTCTCATAAACTGATATTCCGTCTCGGAAGCGGCCGGGAATCCAACCTCGATCTCCTTGAATCCAATATCTACCAACATCTGGAAAAACTCCAGCTTTTCATCCAGACTCATCGGCTCGATCAATGCCTGGTTACCATCTCTTAAGTCTACGCTGCACCACTTCGGCGGCTGCTCTACCGCATCTTTTTTCGCCCAGTCATATGTGACCTCCGGCGGCATAAAATAACTTTTCTCATATTTCTGATAATTCTTCATAATTCAAGTTCCACTCCTTTTGCCTCATATTTCAAATCGAATCCTCACTGTCAAGCCAGTAATAATATTCATCAACTTTGTTGTTCATTTTTAATACTTTTATATCCTAACATATCCCCACGCAAAAGGGAAGTGATAAATTTAATCACTTCCCTTGATGTTTTTTAATATATTTGATTTTTCAGATTATTTCCACTAATTCTGTTCCAACGAACGTTTCTTGGTGATCGTAACCTTTTCATCATAGCAGGCAAAGATCTCATCCATTCTTTCCTTCTTAAGCTTTGGTGTAAGCACACTCACTACCGGTACTACGATCAGTCCTGCTACCATTGCAACTGCTCCTGCATTGATCGGTGATGCAATAAAATGGAAGAACAGATTCAGAACCGTAATCCCTACACCTGCCGCAAAGCTGGCCCATACAGCAGCTCTTGTCACACCTTTCCAGTAGAGACCATACATGAATGGTGCCAGGAATGCTCCGGCCAGTGCGCCCCAGGAAATTCCCATCAACTGTGCGATGAATGTAGGCGGATCCATTGCGATCACTACCGATAATACAATAAAGAACACAACCATCACCTGCATCGTACGTACCTGTTTCTTCTCGCTCATATCTTTCATTACATTGTCTTTTAAGAAATCCAGTGTCAGCGTCGAGCTGGATGTCAGTACCAGTGAAGCCAGTGTTGACATGGAAGCCGATAATACCAATACTACCACAATACCGATCAGGATATCCGGAAGTGTTGATAACATATGCGGGATGATTCCGTCAAAGATCATATTGCCCGCCTCATCGTGCAGTTCCGGTGCATCAAACAGTCTTCCGAATCCTCCGAGGAAGTAGCATCCTCCGGAGATCACGATCGCAAATAATGTAGAGATCACCGTTCCCGTATTGATGGATTTCTCATCTTTGATCGCATAGAACTTTCCAACCATCTGCGGAAGTCCCCATGTTCCAAGAGAAGTCAGGATGACCACTCCGAGAAGATTCAACGGATCCGGTCCGAAGAATGAAGTAAATGCTCCCGGCTGCCCCATTGTCACAGGCACATCACTTGGAATCTCTGCCATGGTCTTAATTGCCTGAATAAATCCGCCCTGACCATTTAACACTGCCAGAATGACTGCAACAATACCGCCCAGCATAATGATTCCCTGAATAAAATCATTGATCGCCGTAGCCATGTATCCACCGAGGATAACATAGATTCCTGTAAATACTGCCATTCCGATTACACAATATTTATAAGGAATGTTAAATGCCATTCCAAACAATCTTGACAACCCATTGTATACAGAAGCTGTATATGGCACCAGGAATATGAATACGATCGCTGAAGCCGTAATCTTCAGCGCCTTACTTCCATATCTCTCACCAAAGAAATCCGGCATCGTCTTAGAATTCAGATGCTGTGTCATTACCTTGGTACGTCTTCCAAGTACCACCCATGCCAGCAGACTTCCGATGATCGCATTTCCAATTCCGATCCATGTCGACGCAAGACCGTATTTCCATCCGAACTGTCCTGCATATCCTACAAATACAACCGCAGAGAAGTATGACGTACCATACGCAAATGCCGTAAGCCACGGGCCTACCGATCTCCCCCCTAACACATAACCGTCTACACTTGTCGCATGCTTTCTTGCATAGATGCCAACCGATACCATAATTGCAAAAAATATCACCAGCATCAATAATTTCATCGCCATAACCTTTCTCCTCTACTTTCCTCATTTCTTTTTTACTTTTCACTTTGCTAATCCGCTTTAAAGCGTTGCGCTTTAAAGTGTTAAAGTTTGTAGTGTTAGAATAGCACAGATGATACGGTATGTCAATCTAATTTTGCAGAAATATAAAAAAAGCAAAAAAACAACTGCGATTCTTTTTTTACGGAATGCGCAGCTGCTTTATAGCTTCTATTTCATCTTTTCCACTCTGTCCTGAATGGTCTTATTAAAGTTCTCTACCTTTCTTTCATATGTAGAATTCATAAATTCAGACTTCAGCATGAAATCTGCTGTTGCAAGATTATTAGCTGTAGGAATATCGTAAAGAACGGCAATACGGGACAATGCTCTTACATCCGGATCATGCGGCTGTGCCTCTAATGGATCCCACAGGAAGATCATAAAGTCGATCTGCCCTTCTACGATCTTCGCTCCGACCTGCTGATCTCCTCCAAGCGGACCACTGTTATATCCCTTTACCGGAAGCCCGGTCTTCTCTGCGATCAGACGTGCCGTTGTACCTGTACCGCATAAGAAATGTCCTTTTAAGATCTCCTTATTCTTGTCGCACCATTCAATCAGTTCTTTTTTCTTACCATCATGGGCAACGAGTGCGATATGCTTTGCTTTTCCAATTTCAAATGTCACAAAATTATCGTTTAACATCTGTTGAATTCTCCTTCCATTTTAAATCTCTTCGTTATCTTTATATATCAAACTTATATTTATAATAAAATGTATTTTATTGTCTGTCAACTTCAAACCGGAAATTAAATTGTATTTTAGTTACAACAATTTTTTCTCACTTTCAGAATGTCTCAACGATTTCCTGCATCTGATCAAACTGTTCTTCCATCTCTTTTACAAGCCTGAACTGTGTTCTTGCACGAACAAGATTGTGTTCCGGATAAGTTGTTTTGAAATATACATCGCCCTGGAGGAAATCAGCAAGAAAACGCATGCCGCATTCCAGTGTCATAAGTCTCGCTCCCCATGGAAGACTGGCGTTCTCCGCCGGTGTCAGTACATCCTTTGCCATCTCCAGATACCCTTTCACGTAGATGCGGTAAAGCTCTATATCAAAGTGTACCTTGTTCAGATCCTTCTCATCTTCTTCCGCTGTCGATGCCCCGAACCGGATAGAATCACCAAAGTCATTTGCCGCAAGTCCAGGCATGATCGTATCCAGATCAATGATGCACAGTCCCTCTCCTGTATTCTTATCAAACAAAATGTTATTCAGCTTGGTATCGTTGTGCGTCACACGGAGTGGAAGTATTCCCTCCTCAAGCTGCTTCATAAGGACACCGCAGTCATCCTCGCGTGCCAGTACAAACTCTATTTCTTCACGGCAAAGTCTTGCCCTGTTCTTCACATCTTTCCGCAGTGCGTCTTTGAAATCATGGAAACGCTTCACCGTATCGTGGAACTTCGGAATCGTCTCATAGAGACTCTCGGCCGGATAATCCCCCAGCTGCTTCAGAAAATGGCCAAAGCTGAGTGCCGACTGATAGAACTGTTCCGGTCTCTCCACCATCTGATAGCACACAGAATCCGGTACATAATGCAGGCAGCGCCATGGCTGTCCGTCCGCATCTTCAAAATAGCTCTCTCCGGATTTTGTCTTAATATAAGACAATGCCTCTCTGTCCAGATCTCCGCCTGCCTCACGGATCATACCGCGCAGATACTCCGTAACGCCGAATATATTCGCCATTACCTGATCCGGGTTCTTGAATACATTAATATTGATGCGCTGCAAAACATAGAGCGGCGTATCCTTTCCATCTGCGCCCGGCATATAGACTGCATAAGTCTCATTGATGTGTCCTTCTCCGAATGGCTTCACATAACTGCACTGCTGCCCGAAACCAAATGCGTACACGGCATCTTCCAGGCTCCGGCTGTCCACGCCCTCGATCTTCCTTCTGGTTGAGAAGATCACTTCTCCTGCCTCCACTTTACATCCGCTCTCGATCGTACAGTCTGACTTTACAACACTCCCCAGTCCGACATGCGCTCCGGCACATACCACTGAATTGTGATCTACGATCGCCCCGCTGTTCACCAGCACCGCACGTTCGATCCGGGTATTGGTATTTACCACCGCTCTCTGCATCACGAAACAGCCCGGCTCCAGCACCGCACTCGGACTTACAACTGCAGACGGATGTACGATTGCCGGTACCTCATACCCTTCTTCCAGCAATTTATCCGTCCAGTACAGACGCATCTTGTTATTTCCAAATGCTGCTACTGCCACCGGATACTCCTTATGCCTGATCTCATAATCACAGCATATTCCGATGACCGCTTCATCCTTCACCGCATCATCCAAAAATACAACCTTTTCATACCCCAGTACCTGCGCAGTCTCCGCTACCATCCGGCCGAATCCGCCTGCACCGAGAATCAGCAAACTTTTCATTACGTATTTCCCCCAATTGTTTTTT
>CAKRCY010000071.1:0-9256 GCA_934309195.1 uncultured Dorea sp. | reverse complement strand
AAAATCCAGTATTTCCGGGGCTTTTCTTTGCGTATCATTTGATTTTATTCCTGTAATAATTGCTTTTCAAAGGTGGATAATAATTTGTTGATCGTAAAGAAATAGCTCTTACATTCGCTGCATGTTTTTGCATCGACTTCAATATCACCAAGAATGATGAGTTTGGCAGCCTGGAGTGCTGCAATAATGGTACGAAATTCGTCGGGTGTAATATCTGTGGCGTGATTAATCAATTTTTTCGCCGCAGAACAACAGAGTTGATAATTAATTTCTGCCTGGGCTTCTGATTCTGCAAGTCCAAGACGAGGCAGAACGGTAAGAGCGTAAGCGGTTGCTTCTATGTCAGAATGATTAAAGGCATAAGAAATATGGCTCATAGTAAAACCTCCTTAAGTTTTTAAGAAAATTATAACATAAAAAGAGAAAGAACGCGAGAATGATTCTATTTACAGATGAACATATTTACAGTATGATACTGTAAACAGCAAAAATGAACGGAGAAGATATATGAATGAGATAGCACTTGTAACAGAGCAGGATATACCGGATATTCTTCGAATGATCCATGAAATCTATAGTGAACTTCCGAATAAGGAATGGTTCAGTCTGGATAGCGATGAGGAAGTAACAAGCTATATGATGACCGGTGGCTTTGGATTAAAGGCAATGTGTGATGGCAGACTGGCAGGTGTCTTTATCGCACGGATGAAGAATCTTGGGGATGAGAATCTCGGATACGATCTGAAATTTGATGAAGATCAGCGAAAGCAGTCGGTGCATATGGAGATTGCCATGGTAAGAAAGGGATACCGCGGACAGGGATTGCAGAGAAAGATGCTGGAAGAGTCAGAACAGATTCTGAAAGAACAGGGATATCATTATCTGCTTGGAACGGCACATCCGGATAATGTGGCAAGTGTGAATACATTCCTGAAATTACAGTATGAGCAGGTGATGACGAAGGAAAAGTATGGCGGGATGAAGAGAAGTATTTTCTGTAAAGAGATATAATGCGGATATAACACAGAATGTATGAATCAAGCCGGAATATATTATGATTGCAAGGTTCTGGTTGAACCGTTATAATGTAGATGTCAGCAAGAGAGTATGCTGGCATCTTTTCAAATTAAAAAATGAATAATCAGGGAGAATGATATGAGTATATTAAATGTTGAGCATCTGACACATGGTTTCGGGGACAGAGCCATATTCTCAGATGTTTCTTTTCGACTTTTAAAAGGAGAGCATATCGGGCTTGTAGGAGCCAACGGAGAGGGAAAATCTACCTTTATGAACATCGTGACCGGAAAGCTTGTGCCGGATGAAGGTAAAGTAGAATGGTCCAAGAATGTACATGCAGGATATCTGGATCAGCATGCAGTCCTCGAAAAAGGAATGACCATCCGCGACGTGTTAAAATCTGCATTCGATCCGCTGCTTCAGAAAGAACAGCGTATGAATGAAATATGTGATCTGCTTGGAACGGCAGATGAAGAAGAGATGAACCGTCTGATGGACGAACTCGGAACCATTCAGGATGAGCTTACGCTGCACGATTTCTATACGATCGATGCAAAGGTAGAGGAAGTGGCAAGAGCACTCGGACTTCTGGATCTGGGACTTGACCGTGATGTTACAGACTTAAGCGGAGGACAGAGAACGAAAGTCCTTCTTGCAAAACTGTTATTGGAAAAGCCGGATATCCTGCTTCTGGATGAGCCGACCAACTATCTGGATGAGGAACATATCGCATGGCTGAAGCGCTATCTTCTGGATTATGAGAATGCATTTATCCTGATCTCGCATGATATTCCATTCTTAAACGAAGTGGTCAATATCATCTATCATATGGAGAATCAGGAACTGAACCGTTATGTGGGAGATTATGATCACTTCCAGGAAGTCTATGCAGTGAAGAAAGCGCAGCTGGAAGCTGCTTACAGAAGACAGCAGCAGGAGATCAGTGAGTTGAAAGATTTCGTGGCACGTAACAAGGCACGTGTATCTACCAGAAATATGGCGATGTCCAGACAGAAGAAGCTGGACAAGATGGATGTGATCGAACTGGCGGCAGAGAAACCGAAGCCGGAATTTCATTTCCGTTATGGACGTACACCTGGAAAGATGTTATTTGAGACACATGATCTGGTAACGGGATATGATGAGCCGTTATCAAAACCATTGAATTTCAGTATGGAGCGTGGACAGAAGATAGCACTGGTTGGAACGAACGGAATCGGAAAGACTACATTATTAAAGAGCATTTTAGGATTGATTCCATCCTTATCCGGAAGCTGTGAACTGGGAGAGAATCTGGAGATCGGCTACTTTGAACAGGAAGTCAAAGGCGAGAACAAGACTACCTGTATCGATGAGATCTGGCAGGAATTTCCGTCGTTTACACAGTATGAAGTACGTTCGGCACTGGCAAAATGCGGACTGACGACAAAACATATCGAAAGTCAGGTCAGAGTATTAAGTGGTGGAGAGCAGGCGAAAGTCAGATTATGTAAACTGATCAACCGGGATACGAATATCCTGCTTCTGGATGAGCCGACCAACCATCTGGATGTGGATGCAAAGGATTCGCTGAAGAAAGCATTACAGGAATACAGAGGAAGTATCCTGCTGATCTGTCACGAACCGGAATTCTATCAGGATGTGGTAAATGAAGTCTGGGACATGAGTAAATGGACGACGAAAGTATTCTAGAGAGTCAGAAGAAATAAACTGGGGATGATTAAGTGGAAGGAATAAAACACGATAAGATGAAATATCGTCTGGCGGAAGCCATGAAAAACTGTATGAAGAAGATGCCGGTAGAAAAGATCACGGTAAAAGAAATCGTAGCAGAATGTGGAACGACACGGCAGACATTTTACCGGAATTTTCAGGATAAATATGATCTCATTAACTGGTATTTTGACCGGATTCTGCTGGAATCTTTTCAGCACATGGGAGAAGGTACGACGGCTTATGAGGGACTGGTCAATAAGTTCCACTATATAGAAGAAGAGAAATTATTTTTCAAAGCAGCATTCCGTAATGACGATCAGAATTGTCTGAGAGATCATGATTTTCAGTTGATTCTGAGATTTTATGAGAATCAGATTCAGGCAAAAACAAAACAGCCAATTCCCGGGAATCTGCATTTCCAGTTGGAGATGTATTGTCAGGGATCGGTGTATATGACAACCCAGTGGGTACTGGGAGATATGAAGAAGCGTCCGGAAGAGATGGCAGAAAATCTGGTAAAAGCGATGCCGGCAGAACTGGAAACATTATTTAAGAAATTAGAACTCCTGTAAGATGGAGTTCTTTTTTTGAATTTCAAAATATGGATCTGCAGAATGTCATTTGAATAACAAAATATATCTGTGAATATTGTGCATAAAATATATAAAGTTACAAAAACACAAAAGTGTAACGTGCAAATGTTACAAAACATATACTTTGTAACTTACATTCAAAAGAAAAGATTGTTAAAATTAAGACATGAAGAAGCAAGATGCGAAACGAAAGAGGAAAAGAAATGTTTCGCATCACAAATAAAGATTATGTATAGAAGGAGTGTCAGTTATCATGGCAAACAGAATTAATTTAAACCAGACATCATTTCACGGAGCAGGAGCAATCAATGAGATTGCGGCAGAAGTTAAAGTAAGAGGATTGAAAAAAGCTTTGGTATGTTCAGACCCGGATCTGATCAAATTCAATGTAACAACGAAAGTTACAAAAGTACTCGAGGATGCAGGACTGGAATATGAATTATATTCTGATATCAAACCAAACCCGACGATCCAGAACGTACAGCATGGAGTTGAGGCCTTTAAAAAAGCCGGAGCTGATTATATTATCGCAATCGGCGGTGGATCTTCTATGGATACATCCAAAGCAATCGGTATTATTATAGCAAATCCGGAATTCGAGGATGTAAGAAGTCTGGAAGGAACAGCACCGACAAAGAATCCATGTGTTCCGGTCATTGCAGTACCTACAACAGCAGGAACAGCAGCAGAGGTAACGATCAACTATGTTATCACAGATGTCGAGAAGAAGAGAAAATTCGTATGTGTAGATCCGCATGACATGCCTGTTATCGCAGTCGTAGATCCGGAGATGATGTCTTCGATGCCAAAGGGACTGACCGCTTCGACAGGTATGGATGCCCTGACACATGCAATTGAAGGATATACAACAAAGGCAGCATGGGAAATGACAGATATGTTCCACTTGAAAGCAATTGAACTTATTTCCAAATCTTTAAGAAGTGCAGTTGCAAATGAAAAAGAAGGACGCGAGGGAATGGCTCTTGGACAGTATATCGCAGGAATGGGATTCTCTAATGTAGGACTTGGAATCGCACATTCTATGGCACATACACTTGGAGCTGTCTATGACACACCACATGGTGTTGCATGCGCTATGATGCTCCCAATCGTTATGGAATACAACGCAGAATGCACGGGAGAAAAATATAAAGAGATTGCAAAAGCGATGGGTGTAGAAGGTGTAGACGATATGTCTGTAGAAGAATACAGAAAAGCAGCCGTAGATGCTGTCCGCAAATTATCCGTTGACGTCGGAATCCCGACAAAACTGGAAGCATTGAAAGAAGAAGATCTTCCGTTCCTTGCTGAATCCGCTCACGCAGATGCATGTGCACCTGGTAACCCGAAAGACGCAAGCGTAGAGGATCTGAAAGATCTGTTCAGAAAATTAATGTAAGATCATGACACGGGAATGGGTTCCTGTGTACAGATTATAAAATGAAATTGCTATATCTATTGAAAAGACTGGCACGTTTAATTATAATAAACGATGTCAGTTTTTTCGTATAAAAATGGAGGAAGTTATGTCAGCATTATTTTTTGATATTGATGGAACAATTTTAAGTGAGATCACGCATGAGATACCGGAAAGTGCACTTGTGGCATTACGCAAAGCACAGGAGAACGGACATAAGACGTTTATCAATACCGGGCGTACCATATGCAGCGTACCGCCGGTGATAAAGAGAATACCGTTCGATGGTTTTTTATGTGGATGTGGAACGCATTTGGTATATGAGGATCAGGTAGTGTTTCATCATTCTATCCCATATGAAAGAGGACGCAGGATTATAAAGTCTATGAAAGACTGCAAGGTAGAAGGCTTTCTGGAAGGAACAGAGGATATCTATTATTCCAACCATATCTCAAGGCTGGAACCAGTGGAAAGCAGCAGAAGATATATGGCTGGTCTGGGACTTGGAAGAGAGCAGTCAATGGAAGATACAGGTTATGATTTTGATAAAATACTGATTTATATAGATAAAATTGCAGAAGAAGAGAGGTTTTTTAAAGAAACGGAAGATGTGTTCAAACATATTGACCGTCTGGGCGGAGTGTATGAATGTGTACAGAAAGAATATTCTAAGGCAACTGCAATTACGTACATAAAGAAAGAACTGGATCTGCAGGATGATGAGATCTATGCATTCGGAGACAGCAGCAATGATTTTGATATGATCAAAGCAGCAGGGCATGGGGTGATCATGGGGCATCATGATCCGGTTCTGGAGCCGTATGCCGAGTATATCACGGATACGGTGGAGAATGACGGGCTTTATAAAGCAATGGAGCATTATGGGTTGATTTAGAATGTACAGCGTACAGACCAGAGTATTATAATATACGAAGATAAGAAAGGAAGTGCATTTTCATGGGTGAACAGTTAACTGAAAGCGATGTTAAGAAAATTAAAGAAGAAATAGAATACCGTAAGATTGTTGTTCGTAAGAAAGAACTGGAAGCAGTAAAAGAGGCAAGAGCACAGGGCGATTTAAGCGAAAACTTTGAATATAAGGCAGCAAAACAGGATAAGAACCGTAACGAAAGCCGTATCCGCTATCTGGAACGAATGCTTAAGAATGCGAAGATTGTGTCTGATACATCTAAGGCAGATGAAGTTGGAATTAATAATACAGTGGAAGTATACTTCGAAGACGATGACGAGACAGAGACATACCGCCTTGTGACCAGCATCCGCGGAAATTCGCTTCAGGGACTGATCAGTATCGAATCACCACTCGGAAAGGCAATACAGGGACACAAAGTCGGAGACCGTGTGCTTATCAGGACAAACGGAAATGACGGGTATTATGTTGTGATTAAAAATATTGACAATACAACAGATGACAGCCATGATACATTGCGTAAATATTAATATAGAAGAAATCGGAAATATATGAATAACAGGAGGAAGAAGGATGTTAGGAAACTGTATTGAAAACGTAAGAAAGAATGTACCACTGGTACATAACATTACCAATTATGTAACGGTAAATGACGTTGCAAATGTATTGTTAGCCTGTGGCGGAAGCCCGATTATGTCAGACGAACCAGAAGATGTAAAGGAGATTACATCTATCTGCCAGGGATTGAACATCAACATTGGGACTTTGAACAAAAGAACGATTGAAGGAATGTTTGCAGCCGGAGTGCGTGCCAATGAATTGGGACATGCGACGTTATTAGATCCGGTCGGAGCAGGTGCAAGTGCACTGCGGACGAATACCGCCGTAGAACTGATGGAGAAAGTCCGATTCGATGTTATCCGCGGAAATATCTCAGAAGTAAAAACACTGGCACAGGGAAGCGGAACAACAAAAGGGGTAGATGCAGATGTAGCAGATGCCGTAACAGAGGAGAATCTGGAGGAAGGTATTGCATTTGTGAAAGCTTTTGCGAAAAAAGCAGGATGTATTGTTGCGATTACAGGTGCGATTGATCTGGTAAGTGATGGTGCCAGCTGTTATGTAATCCGTAACGGACGACCGGAGATGGGGAAGATTACCGGAACAGGATGTCAATTGTCCGGAATGATGACAGCATTCCTGGCAGCAAATCCGGAGCAGAAACTGGAGGCGGCAGCGGCAGCTGTGTGTACGATGGGACTGGCCGGAGAGATCGGATGGGGATATATGCAGAAAGGTGATGGTAATGCCACTTACCGGAACCGTATTATTGATGCAATCTACAATATGGATAAAGAAACATTGGAGAAAGGAGCAAAATATGAGATCAGATAGAGACATCGAGAATGATCAGATAAAAAAGCCGGAAGGACATACATGCAAAAAGATGCAGAAAGAAGATTTACTCCTGTATGCCGTGACTGACCGCCACTGGTTAAATGGTGAGACATTATACAGTCAGGTTGAGAAGACGCTGGAAGGTGGTACAACATTTGTGCAACTGAGAGAAAAAGAACTGGATGAGGCACATTTCCTCGAAGAAGCAAAAAAAATTAAGGAACTCTGTGACAGATATCATGTGCCATTTGTGATCAATGATAATGTTGATATCGCACTGGAGATAGATGCTGACGGGGTACATGTCGGACAGAGTGATATGGAAGCCGGAGATGTAAGAGCAAAACTTGGACCGGATAAGATCATTGGTGTGTCTGCACAGACAGTCGAACAGGCACTGCTCGCACAGGAAAGAGGGGCAGATTACCTTGGTGTCGGCGCAGTCTTTCATACAGATTCAAAAGCAGATGCAGCTGATATAAGTCATGAGACATTGAAAGCAATTACGGAAGCAGTAGATATTCCTGTGATTGCGATCGGAGGAATCAGTAAAGAAAATGTATCGGAACTTTCTGGAACCGGAATCTGCGGAATCGCAGTGATCAGTGCAATATTTGCAGAAAAAGACATTGAAAACGCAACGAAGAAACTGAAAAAATTAACAGAGGAAATGGTGGAAGCATGATAAAGGGAGCAATATTCGATGTAGACGGAACTTTGCTGGATTCCATGGGGATATGGAAAGATGTAGGGGAGCGTTATCTGAACAGCATCGGCGTAGAGGCAGAACCGGATCTTGGAACTATATTATTTACAATGAGTATTCAGGAAGGTGCGCAATATGTAAAAGAGCATTATCATCTGTCACAGGAAACAGATGAAATCGAACAAAGCGTTTTGGATATTATCAGCGATTATTATAAAGAAACGGCACCGCTGAAGAGCGGAGCGGTAGAACTTCTGGAGAAGCTTCGTAACAGTAATATTCCAATGACGATTGCATCTTCCAATGATAAGAAAGAGATAGAGATGGCGTTTGAACGCCTGGGAATTGCAAAGTATTTTGACCGGATCTTCACCTGTGAAGAAACAGGTGCGGGAAAGACGAAGCCGGATATTTATCTGCAGGCAGCGGAATATCTTGGAAGCAGACCGGAAGAGACACTGGTATTCGAGGATGTTATCCATGCAGTCCGCACTGCAAAAAAGGCAGGATTCCAGGTTGTAGGAATCTATGATGAAGCAAGTAAGGATGATCAGGAAGAGATTCAGAGAGAAGCAGACTGCTATTGCAGAGAATGGAGGGAATTGATGAAAAAAAAGACAGCACTTACAATTGCCGGAAGTGATTCAAGCGGGGGTGCGGGAATTCAGGCAGACATTAAGACCATGCAGGCAAACGGAGTCTATGCAATGAGTGCGATCACAGCATTGACAGCACAGAATACGACAGGTGTTACCGGGATCATGGAAGTGTCTCCGGAATTTCTGGAAAAGCAGTTAGATGCGGTCATCACTGATATCCGTCCGGATGCAGTAAAGATTGGTATGGTATCATCTGAAGAGTTAATAAAAATGATATCAAAGAAATTAAAAGAATACCATGCGGAAAATATTGTAGTTGATCCGGTCATGGTGGCAACAAGCGGATCCCGACTGATCAGTGAAAATGCGATTGAGACTTTAAAAACACAGTTGTTACCGATGGCATCCGTGATCACGCCGAATATCCCGGAAGCAGAAGTTCTTGCAGAGATGGAGATCCGGTCAGAAAAAGATATGGTGGAAGCGGCAAAGAAGATCAATGAAATGTATCATTGTGCAGTTTTGTGCAAAGGCGGGCACAGTCTGAACGATGCCAATGATCTCTTATACCAGAATGGAAAAGCAACATGGTTCCGCGGAAAAAGAATCAATAATCCGAATACCCATGGAACCGGCTGTACTTTATCCAGCGCAATTGCCTCCAATCTTGCAAAAGGATACTCCCTGGAAGAATCCATTCATCGTGCGAAAGAGTATATCAGCGGTGCACTTGCCGCCATGCTGGATCTGGGAAAAGGAAGCGGACCGATGGATCATGGGTTTGAGATAAGAGGAAGATTTGGGATTTAATTTGGGATTTAATTCAGGAAGGCGTTGGATACCCGAACCGGAATAAAGCTTGGAAAGGCGTTCCTG
>CAKRCY010000070.1:0-9269 GCA_934309195.1 uncultured Dorea sp. | reverse complement strand
CTTTAGTATTTCCCACCGACGGAACCTGAACAGGAACGGCTTCCTACTTTTTATGCAGGTCCGGGTCGTCGTGCCTTCCTGAATTAAATCCCAAAAAAATCACACGTGAAAACACCCGCCCCCTATAAACTCTCTAAGCAGCGAATTCGCCGGCACATTCTCACTTCCGATTCCGACAAAATAGTCAAGAAATTTCAATAAACGTTTTGCTTCCAGATATTCCGGACAATCTCGTTCAATTCCAAAGAGCTGGGCTTCTACGTACGGTTTCAATACTGCAAGTTCATAGATCAATGCTGAATTAAACATCACATCTGCCTCTTCCTGATAAGGAAAAATATTTTTCTCTTCTCCTTTTCTCACCGACGGCCACATACGGATTGTTTCCTTTGCTGATGTACCTCTGGTTCTTGCATCACGTACAATTCTGCGGATCAGACGGCCATCTGTTGTCGGGATACGGTTATGCTCATCAATATTCAGCTGTGTAAGTGCGCTTATATAAATCTTAAACTTATTTTCATCCGGAAGCTTTCTGGTCAGTTCCGGATTCAGGCAATGAATTCCCTCAATTACCAGCACTTCGTTTTCTTTTAATTTCTTTGGCTTTCCTTTGTATTCTTTATGACCGGTCACAAAGTTAAACTCCGGTATTACGACTTCTTCTCCATCCAGAAGTTCCTGAAGCTGGCGATTAAACAATTCCACATCAACCGCACCCAGTCCCTCAAAATCAAATTCGCCATTCTCATCTCTCGGTGTTTCTTCACGTTCTTTAAAATAATTGTCCACAGCGATCGGATATGGACACAATCCATTAGCCCGTAGCTGCACAGACAGACGATGCGAAAAAGTAGTCTTGCTTGAAGACGATGGTCCTGCGATCAATACAAACCGGACATCCGAACGCTCTTTGATCTGTTCAGCGATCTGTGCAATTTTTTCTTCCTGAAGTGCTTCCTGCACCAATACCAGTTCGTTCACATCACTTCTTGTAATCTTGTCATTCAGGTCTCCAACCGTCTCGATCCCCTGAATATCTCCCCACTTGGTTGATTCCTGCAGCACGCGGAACAAATGATTCTGCGGTTCGAACGGAGGTACAGCTTCCGGCTCATTCATCACCGGCATCTGAATCACAAATCCCTCATCATACAGGTACAATTTAAAATATTTCAGATATCCGGCACTCGGTACCATATACCCATAATAATAATCTTCAAATTCATTCATACTGTAAATGTTCACCCGGGACACTCTCCGATAATGGAACAGACGTTCTTTATCGTGCATGCCGTGCTGTCCGAACATTGCAATTGCATCATCTGTATGCACGCTTTTTTTTCTGATAGGGAGATCCATTTCCACCATATCTCTCATACGGCTTTCTACACGGTCCAGAAATTCCTGCGTAAGATCAATATTCCCTTCTATCGTGCAATAATAGCCCTTACTTACAGAATAATGAATTCTGACTTTATCGATATTCTTATGTTCTGCCACATCATAAATTGCTTTCACAAGCATCAGGCTCATACTTCTCCGGTAACTTTTATAACCCAGCGGATCTGCAGTCGTCACAAATTTCAACTCGCAATCCTTCTCCAGTGTCTTGAACAATTCCTGAAGCCGTCCATCCACAAATACCAGCACAATATCATGCTGATATTCCTGCTGACATATCCTGGCTATCTCCTGATATGTCGTTCCTTTTTTGAATTCTCTGTCTGTTCCATCTACATGGACAGTATATAAAATATCATTCATAGACACACCTCATTTTTTAAACTTTTACTCTGGTCATTTCCATCTTTACACAAGCAGAAACGGATGCATGATCGGAGCCGCAATAACTTCCACATCTTTCAGATTATTTTCCAGATATTGTCTCATGTCTTCAATGAAAATGTGTTCGATTCCATAATGACCGCCGTCTATGATTGCCAGTCCCTGTGCTACTGCATCAATTCCTTCATGATGACCGATATCTCCGGTAATCAGTACATCTGCATGTTTATCCAGAGCTGCCTGGATCACACTTTTCCCGGAACCCGGACAGATTGCAATACGCTTCACTTTGTCTTCCAGATTGCCGAACACCTTTACTGCTCCCAGATGAAATGCATCTTTTACATTCTCGCAGCACTCTCTGAGTGTCATAGGAATCTCAAGATCTGATACTCTGCCGATTCCTTCCGGCTCATCTTCTTCCCCGATATCACCTTCTGCCGTCACTTCCAGTATCTCAGCATCCTTCATATTCATCTTGTCCCCGGAAAGTTCTGCCATTCCCAGCACATCATAATTCGTATGCATTGCATAATAGGAGATGTCGTTCTGAATCAGTTTAAGAATGCGTTCTCCTACAAAATCAAGATTATGAATTTTCTTGATCGGTGAAAAGATCATCGGATGATGTGTAATCAGCATATCTGCTCGATTCTTAACCGCTTCGTCTATTACTTCATCTGTTGCATCCAGTGCGATATATATCTTTTTCACTTCTTTATCGTCCCTCCCGACTAGAAGTCCGACATTATCCCATGAAAGTGCGTAATTCAGCGGATATTTTTTCTCAATTACACTCATTATATCTTTACACAACATCTTACATACTCCCTTTCTTCTACTCGTAATACTTCAATGCCTCTTGTGTCAGTATGATCTCCTGTTTCAGTTCTTCCATTCTGCTGGCAGCGCTCTCACTGTTCTGGTGTTTGAAAAGCTGCCCGAATACATGCTCCTTAATTGCCATCTCCCTGTCCAGATATTTCTTGAGTACCGGATGCCGCTGCTTCAGCAGACATTTTCCATATGTATATTCACATACAGTATAATCTTCTTTTTCTCCATGTATGACTTTCATCATCGGATAAAATTTTCCATCTTCTTCCACCATATTCTCCTCTATGATCTGAAGCTGATGTTCATTCAAAAATCGTCTGACTTTTCCAATCTCCGACTGTGGCTGCAGGATCATTGTATCCAGCGCACCTGCTACCAATTTTCCTTCCATCAGGATTTTTATCACCAGACCGCCGCCCATGCCGGCAGCAATCATGGTATCCACTTCTCCCGGAAGAACTTTTTCCAATCCGTCCGAAAGTCTGGTTTCTATCTTTTCTTTCAGTCCATGTCCGACTATATGCATTCTGGCTCTCTCCAAAGGACCTCTGTTGATATCAAGTGCGATCACTTTCTCCGCTATATGATGCTCTATCAGATAAATAGGAATATAGCCGTGATCTGTACCGATATCTGCAACAGAAGCGCCCTCTGTCACCAGATCTGCAACTGCCTGCAGTCTCTTTGATAGTTCCATAGGCGCCTCTTTTCTTAATCTAAATAATCTCTTAATTTTCTGCTCCGGCTTGGATGACGCAGCTTGCGAAGTGCTTTTGCCTCAATCTGACGGATACGTTCACGGGTGACATCGAATTCTTTTCCTACTTCCTCCAGTGTACGTGCACGTCCATCGTTCATACCAAATCTTAATCTTAATACTTTCTGTTCCCTCTCAGTCAGAGTATCCAGAACTTCATCCAGCTGCTCTTTCAGAAGTGTCTGAGCTGCCGCTTCTGCCGGTACCGGCACGTTATCATCCTGAATAAAATCTCCGAGATGACTGTCTTCTTCTTCACCGATCGGAGTCTCCAATGATACCGGTTCCTGCGAAATCTTCAGAATTTCTCTTACTCTTTCTACCGGCATATCTAATTCTGCCGCAATCTCTTCCGGCGTAGGTTCACGTCCTAATTCCTGTAACAACTGTCTGGATACACGAATCAATTTATTGATCGTCTCTACCATATGAACCGGAATACGGATGGTTCTTGCCTGATCTGCGATTGCTCTCGTGATAGCCTGTCTGATCCACCACGTAGCATAAGTACTGAATTTAAACCCTTTATGATAATCAAATTTTTCTACTGCTTTGATCAGACCCAGGTTTCCTTCCTGAATCAGATCCAGGAATAACATACCACGTCCAACATAACGCTTTGCAATACTTACAACCAGACGCAAATTTGCTTCTGCCAGTCTTTTCTTTGCTTCTTCATCGCCCTCTGCCATTCTCTTGGCAAGCTCTACTTCTTCATCTGCTGACAGAAGCGGTACTTTACCAATCTCTTTCAGGTACATACGGACCGGATCTTCAATACTGATTCCATCCGGCACTGAAAGGTCGATCTTCTCCACATCAATATCATCTTCGTCTGACATCACGATATCATCCGGTATATCATCGTCATCATTACTGATTCTGAGCACATCAACATTATTTGCTTCCAGGTAATCGAATACTTTTTCCATCTGATCAGAATCAAGTTCCATATCAGAGAAAAAATCATTGATTTCCTGAATCTCCAGGATTCCTTTTTTCTTCTTTCCAAGTGATACAAGTTCTCTTAACTTTTCCTGGAATTTTACGATATTTTCGTCCATGTAGTGTCCATCCTCTCATTGCTTGTTTATATTTTATCCTTAATTAATGGAAATATGCAGTGTCCGCAGATCCTGCATTTTTCTTTTTTCATTCATCAGGCGCTGCAGTCCCTGAATGTCTGTAGGGTCCAGATTCTTCGTTGCTTCTTCAATACTGTGATCTTTGACCCGTAGAATCGTCTCCTGCAAAGCCTTTTCCTGTTCTTTCACAGTTGTCAGTTCTTTGATCTTCGTATGGAACAGACCAGCCACTTGCCGATGTTCTTCTTCATCTGTAAAGTGATTCATGATCTGCGCCGGATTAACCTCATGCTTTTCATATTGTTCATACAAAAGTTCTGCCACTTGCCGGAAAAGTCCTTCCGAAAAATCTTCCGGTGTAATATACTTTTCAATCTGGCGAAAGATATCTTCACTTTCGATCAGCCATGTAAGCAGTATTTTCTGAGATACCAGAATTCCATCTTCTTTTTTATTTTTCCTGTTATTCTGTATCTCCCTTGGTCTCTCAACCGGTTTTGCAAGTCCTGACTGCACCGCCATCTTTCCAACCAGTTTCCTTAGATCTTCAAATCCGACATGATAGGCTTTTGCCACTGCTTCTATGTAGTTATTGCGTTCAATCTCTTCTTCAAACTGTGTCAGCCTTCTTGCCGTCTCTTTCATAAACTCTGTCTTTCCTTCTGGTGAATTCATATCATACTCCTTCTCCAGCACTTCCAGACTGTACATAAATACATTTCTCGCACTTGCAATCCGTTCTTCGAATGCCTCTGCTCCCAGATTCTTAATAAATTCATCCGGATCTTTATACGGTTCCATCCTTATGATCTTAGCAGTAATCCCTGCATCTCTCAGAATCGGCATAGCTCTTAATGCTGCTCTTGTACCGGCTCCGTCACTGTCATAGGTCAGATACACTTCCTGTACATATCTGCGGATCAGT
The DNA here is from genome assembly GCA_934309195.1 of uncultured Dorea sp. Lineage (GTDB taxonomy): Bacteria > Bacillota > Clostridia > Lachnospirales > Lachnospiraceae > Dorea_A. The sequence goes on along the minus strand of CAKRCY010000070.1, from coordinate 3,877 downwards.
GCAGCATGTCCCGGTGTCAGCGCAGTTCCCAATGACGCAACCGCATTGGTGAACCCTGCCTGGTGCAGCGAAATCACATCCATATATCCCTCACATAAAAGAAAATATGGCTTCTTGGTACGCCTTGCCCTGTTCAGTCCATACAGATTCCGGCTCTTGTCAAAAACCATCGTTTCCGGTGAATTCAGATACTTTGGTTTTGCATCTCCCATCACACGACCGCCAAATCCGATCACCCTGCTGTTGACATCCATAATCGGAAACATCACACGGTTCCAGAACTTGTCATACACGCCATTCTTTTCATCAATGCTGATCAGTCCTGCTTTGGCAATCATGTCATCCTTATATCCTTTTGATTTCAGGTAACGGTACAGATCATCACTGTACTTATTCGAATAACCCAGACCAAATGCCTTGATCGTCTCGTCACTGAGCTGTCTTTTCTTAAAATACCCAAGTCCCACAGCGCCCTGACTGCTCTTAAGCTGAACATAATAATATTGCGCTGCGGTTTTGTTGATTTCCAGAAGAATTGCCCTGGTATCCGCACGCTCTTTTGCCTCTTTCGAGTATTCTTCCTCCGGAAGTTCTACCCCTGCTCTGTCTGCCAGATATTTCAGTGCCTCGACAAATGTATAATTCTCATACTCCATCAAAAATGTAAATACATTTCCTCCGGCGCCGCATCCAAAGCAATAATACATCTGCTTCTGCCTGCTGACAGAAAAAGACGGAGACTTTTCATTGTGAAACGGACACAGGCCAAAATATGAGCTTCCTTTTTTCTGCAGTTTTACATAAGTAGATATTACATCTACAATATCATTTCTTGATCTTACTTCTTCAATAATCTCATCAGAATAATACATTTTGAATCTCCTCATTATTATTATTCGACAAAACTTTTTGATTTCCTTTAATTTTTCTCTTTTTTATTAAAATTCCTTATCGTCAATCAGAAAAAATTATTAGCATGTAAAAAATAAGAAACCCCAGATAAATCAAGGGTTTCCGTTTTTTAGATGAATGCGGAAGATGGGACTTGAACCCACACAAGCGCAATGCTTACAAGATCCTTAGTCTTGCTCGTCTGCCAGTTCCGACACTTCCGCATTCTGAATCATTTTCATGATTGCAGGCAATATATTGTTGAAAAGTTAATGCGGAAGATGGGACTTGAACCCACACAAGCGCAATGCTTACAAGATCCTTAGTCTTGCTCGTCTGCCAGTTCCGACACTTCCGCATTCATCTTTGCTCTCTCGCGAAGACAAGATATATAATACATGAGAATTGTTATTCTGTCAACAGTTTTTTGAAATTTTTTAATTTTTTTGAACTATTGCATAAACTGTTAATATTTCTTCTGTTTCAGCAGTACATGCTTAATGTATGAAAAAGTTTTTTCTTCTCCTTCTTCGGCCAGCATCTGTAACAATTCATGCAAAAGTTTTGCCGTATCCGGATGAATCATTTTTCCAAGTCTTGCCGCACCCTTTTCGTAATATTCCAATGGATGCCGGTTTCTGTATGCTTCTCCCTGGTAAGTCTTTGAAGCTGCAATACGATCCATGAACATCTCTACTACGTACCGAAGCGGCATTTTCAAACCAACCATGCCTTCTCCCGGTGTCACACTATAATCAATCCAGTATTCATAATGATGCTTATTCCGTCCTTTATGATGAAGCCATGCCCGGGAATATCCGGTTGCTTCTCTTTCCGCATTATTCGGACTTCGATTTCCCTGATAGTACTTACATCCCACAAGGAACTCCGTCGGAGAATATTTTGACATATCATGAAGAAGGCCCTGCTTATAAAGTCCTACTTCAAAACATTCTTTCATAACAAGATATTTATGATGATTGATCGTCTGTAAGTGTTGTAATGCTTTCATTTTTCTTCGTCTCAACCTCCACAATCCGGTCCGCCGTAAACACCACGATCGACCTCTCTTTTAACTCTGCTTTTCTCTGGTCTTTTAAAAGTTCCGGGTAATCCAGAATTCCACGATCTGTCGTTGCTCTTACATACCACCCATATCCCTTAGGCAACGCCGGCAGCGCAAATACGTGCTCCAGCCAGTGCATATTATATGCCACATAGCAATCCGCATTCTTCGTCCGGGCTCCACTGTAATATACTCCAAGCTGTCTGCTTGATACTTCTTTCGGCACCTGCCAAGCTTCCTCGCCATGATACGATACATCAGGAACGCCACAGCAACTCAGATCAATCCCCTGAAGTTCCCTCTCGGGTGTCAGAAGATCATGCTCTTTTCTAAATAAAATCAGTTTTTTAACAAAATCATGTAACGTCTTTTTCTTTTCCAGCCCCCGCCAGTCCGTCCATCCGACAGAATTGTCCTGGCAGTAAACATTATTATTGCCCTTTTGGGTGTTACCGAATTCATCTCCTGCCAGTATACATGGTGTTCCTTGTGAAAGAAGTAACAGGAAAAACGCATTATAAATCTGATGTTTTCGAAGTTCTGTAACAGCTTTTTTCCTGCTTGGCCCTTCAGCCCCGCAGTTCCAGCTGTAATTATAATCCGGTCCGTCCTGATTCTTTTCTCCATTTTCCTCATTGTGTTTTGAGTCATAGGATACAAGATCATTTAAAGTAAAACCGTTCTGATCTGTAATACAATTAAATATTCCCTGTTTCTCTGAATGATGCTTAAGCCAGTAAATCACATCCGGAATCATGCCTTCATCGCCTTTAAGGAAACGACGCATCACTGTCTGGAATCCCAGTTCGTGTTCCATTATCTTTGTTTTTTTCAAAACCGGATCTGCATGAACACTTTCTATCGGAATGACCAATGGGTTCAGTATAAAACCATCTATATGATATTCCATCACATAATACCGCAGGCATTCCAGCATCATCATCTTATCTGCACCTGTACAGAACGGCATTTCAAGCACAACCTCTATTCCGGCTTTATGGCATGCTTTGACCATATCCTTAAGTCCTCTGGCCCCATCACCATCCGAAGAATATGCACTCTTAGGAGCAAAATAGAACCCTTCTCCATATCCCCAGTAATTTCTATATGTCTGGCATTCCTCAAATTCATACACCGGCATACAATGGATCTGATTAATTCCAAGATCTGTAAGATAATCTATCTTTTCTATAATCCCCTGAAACGTTCCTTTCGACTTTACCTTCGACGAAGCATGTCTTGTAAATCCCCTTACATGCAGACTGTAGGCAATTACCTGATGATAAGGGATCTGTAAAGTGTGGTCTCCCTCCCAGTCATACTCCTGCGACAGAAAACAGCCTCTGATTTCATGTCTGGCGGTCTCTTTTTTTACACCCCAATGCTCTCTTCCGGCCAGCGCCTGCACATAAGGATCCACAACAACCTCACCATTAATCAAATAATTATACTCATACTCTGCCGGTTCGATATCCGTAAGTGCAATACAGCGTACTTCTCCCACTGCCGTCTCCATCTCAAATTGTCTGTACAGTCGTTTTCTTCCTGCACGATATATTAACAGCTGACATTTTTTCTCTGTCGGAACTGCAATCGAAAAATTTATTTTGTTCTCACTGATCTGAACCCCCAGCGGTAACGGATATCCCTGAACCTCTCTCATATTATTTCCTTCCCATTGTCTGCTGACGCCTATTGCCATCCATCTGCGCCATACATTTCAACATTCTCTTTATTGATCATAAATACATCTACGGATGTCTCTTTTTCAAAATCTTTCCCATCCAGAATATCCAATGCAATATCAACCGCTTTCTTTCCGATGTTGACCGGCGACTGTGCAACGGTTCCTGCAATCTGACCATCTGCCTTTTTTAATTCTTTTTTTATATCCGGAGAGCCGTCTATACTGTATACAAC
>CAKRCY010000069.1:0-9313 GCA_934309195.1 uncultured Dorea sp. | reverse complement strand
TTATTTGCAAACCTCCGAAGAATCAAGGTTTTAAAGGATTTAGAACAATAAAAACTAGGTAGTTTTTGACACTACCAGCCAAAGACTAAAGGTAAGACAAATGAACATGATGATCGATCCGGCAAACAAAAGCAATGTATATCGCATGTTTGCACCCATCTCTTTATAAATCTCAAACACTTCCGTCTGCCAGTCATAGAATTCACTCTGTATCACACCACCGCAATATGGGCAGATGATCTGTTGACCGCTCAGCTCCACTTCTGCACCGCAAGACGGACAGGTAATCATCAGCTTATCCGAATAGAATTCTTTATTCTTACCCTGGCGGTCAGAATGGCGGATATGCCTTGACTGAAGGATACGCAGATAGCTGCCTTTCCGATAGATCTGATGTACTACTTTGCCGCTCTTTGGAGAAACAAGCCGCTCCAATGAACTGCACTGCAAAATAGATTCCCGCCATTCCCTGCCATCATCATTCCATCTTTTGAAATTATTTTTCGGCAACGGCATCACATCCGTCAGACGGATATCCCGGCAGAGCTTTCTCTTCCTGAGAAGATCGATCTGATGATCCATTTTCCTTCGAAAAGTCATATCCATTCTTTTTGGAAGCAGATTTTTGTCTGCTTTTTCCAAAGGAAGCAGCACGCTCTCAAAAGCTTTTTTGATTTCCTTTTGTACATTTGTTCCCTGCAAAGGTGTATTTCGCTCTGCAAAAATTCTTTTTATCTTTGCTTTTTTCAAATTCTCCGGCAAAAACTGATCCATATCCACATCTATGATTTTTTCAGCAATACCAATTGCACAGACTATCGTAACTAATGCCGCAAAAAATATCGCATCTGACAGGCTCATATCCATCCCTCCTTCCATTCTTTTCGCCTTTTTTGTATTACTCTTTTTCTTCCCGGTGATACTTGATAATATCTTTACTTAGTACGATACAACCAATGAGACCCAGTGGAATCATTGCAGCGAATGCAAGGAAGTAAACCGGAGTCGGCCCCGGTTCCAATTTATATTGTCCTTTTGAGTTCCGGTAAACCGTAATCAGCACAGTATCCCCTTTCTTCATTTTTTTATAGCAAGTTTTAAAATCATCATAGGTCGTTCCATCTATTTCATAAGTAAATCTTACCTTATATTTTTCTTTTCGGTCCCCATCATCATCTTTTTCATCTGTTTGTTTACAACTGTAAACGAGTGCATCCATCGTTCGGACATCGGTTGAATTCTTATACTCCCAGCTTAGCCTCTTCGTATATATCATCCCGCCGATTCCTGCAATAATAATGATAATGCTTAAGATCAGGGCACCTATCTTTTCTTTATGTGCCTTTTCTTCAGATGGAAGTCTATACATAGCATTCCCTCCTCTCTCATATTACTGTCTGTCATTTTCATCAAAAATGTCTCCACATTCCGGACAGAATTTCGGTGGGTGCATCGGGTCTTCCGGTTCCCATCCACACTTATCACAGCGATATAGCGGTGCCCCTTCCGGTTTCTTAGATCCACAGTTCTGACAGAATTTACCTTTATTCATTGAACCGCAAGAGCAGATCCATCCTTCTTTCTCTACCGGTTTTGGTGATCCGCATTCTGTACAGAACTTACCGGTGCTAAAGTTTCCGCAGCTACACTTCCATCCGTCTGCCTGAGTTACCGGTTGCGGTGCGGCCTGTTGTGCTTCCTGTTGCTGACCCATTGCAAATAAATTCTGTGCGTTCATACCGCCGCCCTGATTCATCGCCATGCCCATACCCATGAATCCGGTCATCGCACCTGCCTGATTGCCGGCTGCGGTCTTCATTGCATCAGCCTGTGCTCCAACCAGCGTTGCCGCTGCCATTGTAGGATCACGCATGATCGCCGTACGCTGTGCCTGTTTGATCAGTTCTGCATCTTCATCCGGAAGTGTCACGGATCCAAGCGCAATACTTACAACCTTCAGTCCGCGAAGTGCACCCCATTTTTCTGAAAGTGCCGTATTCATCGCATTTTCAAGATCTGTATTATGTGTCACAATCTGGTTCGGACGAAGTTCCAGTTCTGACAAATGTCCAAATGCCGGCTGCAAAGCAGAAATAAACTCCGTCTTAAGTGTAGCATCCAGTTCCTCACGGGAGTATTCCTGCTCCACATTCCCACAAACGTTAGAGTAGAATAACAGTGGATCGGCAATCTTGTAAGAATATACACCTGAGCAGCGGATTGATACATCAATATCAAGTCCGATCTTGGAATCAACAACACGGAATGGAACCGGATTTGGCGTTCCAAAACGGTTTTCCAAAATCTCCTTGGTGTTAAAATAATAGATTCTCTGATCCTTTCCGGTATCTCCTCCGTATGTAAAACGTTTTCCTGCCGTTTTGAATGTTTCCTTGATACTCTCACCGAGACTGCCTGAAAAAATGGACGGTTCGGATGAAGTATCATAAGTAAATTCCCCCGGTTCTGCACAAACTTCTACGACTTTCCCCTGCTCCACGATAATCATACACTGACCATCCGCTACGGCAATACCTGATCCATTCGAAATGATATTGTCGTTTCCCTTCGTATTCGATGAACGTCCGGTGACACGTTTTTGCCCTTTTGCAACAAGTACCTCCTTCGGCATAGATTCACAATAGAAAAATTCTTTCCACTGATCTGCAAAAGTACCTCCAAGAGCACCCATACCTGCTTTAATAAGTCCCATAATATTTTCCCCTTTCCTTTTGAAATAATTTTTTCCTTACATTGCATAAATCTGATCCATCAGGTATTCGGCAGTCATGGATCCATAAAAAAACTGATCAATGAGACCGTTTTTCTTTGCATCCCGAATGTCTTTTGCTGCCTGTTTTTCCGTATTAGAATCCACGATAAATGCGATCTTGCATTCCGGACACGCCATCTTCACTTCATCCCGGATCTTCATTCTCTCATAAAACTTCCACGGAGTAGAACTCGTCACCTCCATGATAAGAGCAAACGGTTTGTAGAGCTTACACATTTTAACTGTGTCCGTTGGCGACTCTGTACGCACTACATCGATCTCGTAATCCGAATTTCTGAAGGCAGTCGCTACAGAATCAGCAAATAAAAAATTCTGCATATCAACCACTATTTTCCGCATCGGAGCATTCCTCCTTTCTTTTCGTGATATATCCGATATGCCTGTTGTATTTTTTCTTCAGTGTAACAGAGAAACCTAGTGCTGTCTGTCCTCAAAAGTGTGGACAAATATGCATTTTGCAAAAAAATTGCTCTGTTTTCCCAAAAAACAGAGCAATTTTTACATTACAGTTGTATTCTATTTTCAGCCTATACATCAAGCTGGCTTCCCGGCACGACCAGACGTTTACTTACCGCTGCAACCATCAGACGATTGCGGTTTGTATATCCTGTTTTCTCTAACATCCGGTGGATATAGGTCCGCACCGATGATTCTGCCACATGAAGCTTTACCGCAATCTCAGCATTTGTCTTTCCTTCACATAGCAGACGCAAGGTTTCCATTTCCTGATCAGAAAGATCACATGAAAGTGCATTTCCAAGCTGTACCGTCGGTACCTTATCTGGCCAGAAGCTTCCACCTGCAAGTGTTCCTTCGATCACACCGATGAGATCTCCGGAAGGGGAGTCTTTATACCAGAAACTGTCCGCTCCTATTTTCCTTGCCCTGTCCAGAAAACGTCCCTCTAACATAGAAGTCACCATTACGATCTTGATCCGTGGATAATATTTTTTAATTGCTTCGGCCGCATTCAGTCCGTCCGAATCGTTTTCCGTACAAATATCCATTACCACCAGATCAATATGTCCCTCACCGCATTGCCGTAGTGCTGCATCTGCGCGCGTCAAAGTACCTGCCACTTCACATTCTGTGCTTTTTTCTATGCAGGAGCATAAATACTGGCGGGCAAGCATCTGATCCTCAACAATTAATATTTGTTTCACATTCATTCCTCTCTCTCCCTTCTTTCAAGTCCGGGAATCTCTATTACCAAAGCAAACTCCGGAAAACTCTGCACGAGCATCATTCCTCCTGCCGTTTCAATCCGGTAACGTAGATTGGTAAGTCCTCCGCCTTCCCTGATTGCTTTCTCAGGAGACCTGCCATTATTGTATATCATCACAGTATAGCTGGTTTCATTTTCAAAAACATTTACTTCCAACTCTGTTGCATGAGCATATTGAACTGCATTATTCAGGCATACCTGCATAGCTGCATACATTAACTCTGCCGCTTTCCCCTGTGGTTCCTTTCCTTTTATCCGCACACGCACCCCACTGCTTCTTGCACTGTCAAACAGTTTCTTCTTTGCCGGTAAATGCTCTGTCTCCCTGAAAGCAATGGTTTTCTCCCATTCCTGCAGAACAGTCTCCGCATCGATTCCGTCAAACTCTCCGGAAAGAAACTGTTTCATCACTATAATACTGGCCGCGAGATTATCATGCATTTCGGATTTTGCAGCAAAAAGTTCTTTCTCCCTGGCTATTTTCTCTACATTTTCAGAAAGCCTGCGCAAATTTTCTTCATCTTCTGCAAGCTTCTTGTTATCTATAAAAAGCTGCTCCAGCGCATGGCATAATTCCGTAACATCTGCGGCTGTAAGCTGGATGTAATTCTCCCCGTACCGATCCGTTACTTCTGTTTTTTCAAACTGCCATATGGTGTTATCCGGGAAACGATACGTACTTTCCATATTCGAAAGCCGCAGAATACCTTCCGGTGGAAAAGCAAGTGCCATCTCAACTTCACCAAGGTATTGCATATCGCTTTCAAATAAATAATGACTCAGACGATACATCTGCCTGTTACAAAGCACAATCCCCCCTCCGCTGTCAAAAAAGCAGACTGCCGTTGGAAGCTGATCAAATCCTTCTTTGATACGATTAAATCCGAAACGCCTCAATCTACGCATTTGCCTCTCCTCCTATCAATGTACGAATCAGCCATAATCCATCCTCCCTGCATACCATCACCTCCGCAGAGGCAATTTCGGACAAGTCAGTCATACATTCCACGGACAGATTCATTTCCTGATCAGATACAGAAATAAATAGTGAATGCAGCTCTCTTATTGTCATTTCCGTTATTGTTTTCAATAGTTCAAACAGGCGCTCAACCTCTTTGGATGCTATCGGTTTTGTGGTTAAATAGACCACACCACATTCAACTTCGCAGGAATTCATCGCGCGCACCAGTTCATCGATCGTAAGCCTAAGTTCCTGCTGCGGAAGCTTTTCGTATTCCTGAGACAGAAAATACAGATTTGCGCTTCGCTTGATATAAGTACCGAGTAGCAGGATCTCTTTCATGTGCTCCCGCATTTTCGGAGGCTTCGCATTCCTGCACTGTTCAAGAAGCTCCTTTATCCGTTCGGTCTGCTTCTTGTGTTTTTCTTCCAGTTCATCATAAATATGGTTCTTTTCAGTCAGTTCATACAGCTGCTTCTGTACTAAATAGGCATCCTTTAATTTCTTTTTATTATTCTCTTTTTTTCTCTTATTCTCATCAAGCCGGGCACGGAGTTCCGTCAAATGCTGCACGTTATCTCCCCAGATAACAAAACCATCTTTAATCGGTGCCGCTGAAATGCGCATTCCATCCGGACAGACGATGCTTTCACCCTCCTGTGGACATACCATATTCTCTCCGGCTGTGCGGGAATGAAGCAGAATATGACCATTTTGATCTGCGATACAGGATGCCAGAGTTGTTGCCTCATACAATTCAACATACCCTGTGTTAGACTGTATCATTCGACAGTGGATACAGCTTTCGTATATCGCCGCATAAAAGAGACAAAACATTACATTCATATCTCCAAAAACGTCACGGACAACCTGAACTTCCAAAAGATAAAGCACTCCATACAAAAGCATCACGCAACTTAGGACAAAAGGCATCATTCTCCTTTTTCCAATACTTGGAAGTCTGGTTTTTTTCAAAAGCTGAACAATAGAGAAACACACACAGCTAACTACCCATACAAGAATCACAAAGTAGACCGGACGATGGAAGAACACTTTGTTATCCGGCACTCCCGGTATTCCACTTTCAAATACAAATACCTGCTGATGAAGATCGTTTGTAATAACAGCCAAAAACAGTGCCGCCGGAATCAAAGATAATAGCCAGCTTTTTTTCGAAAGTTGATAATTCTCTGACTTTCCCAAAAAAATCGCAATATATACACCCAACAGTGGAATAAAAATAATCGGCAGATAATAAAGATACCACAGATAACGTGCCACGGTCATATCTGTAACCACCTCATATTTCAAAGTACGCAGAGTCAGCCAGATAAGCATCAGGACATCCATCAGTCGAAGACAGTGCAACACCGGTTTCTGAATGATTCTCTGATCCAGAGAATACCCCCACAAGACAAACAATAATAAATACAATGCAGCACGAACATAGCTGGGATAATTCCCACCTATATTAAACCAGGCCAACAGCCGGCAGGAATAGGCCGCTATGATTATCGCAAATACAAAAATCATCAAATAAAGCTGTCTGGTGTTCCGTTTCACGAGATCCCCCCTCTCTACAAATCCTCACCTTTGGGAATCTTTTCTACTTCCAGTATAGTATAAGCCTCCTTTATACGCAACTTATTCACCAGCGTTTCTTAATTATTACCGTGGAATAAACTTCCTTCTGTTCTTTCTTTTTTCCCTGACAAGCAGTGACAAAAATCCTGCCATTCCGATCAAAGACAGGATTTTTCCTGTTATTGTCCCCGGAGCATGATAGATGATCTTCACTTCATGGTTACCACTTTCGATCTTACACCCCAGAAATGCCGTATTCACTTTTTGTATCTTTGTTTCTTTTCCATCAATAAACATTTTAAAATGTTTATCATAAGGGATGGACGTAATAAACCATCCATCTTTCTTTACATGAATCGTCCCCTGGATCACGTTATCTTCTGTCTGTTTTTTGTCCACCTGGATTTCTGACTGATACAATAATTCTGACCGTTCCGGCAGACTGCCGAGATATGCCTGTACATGGCTTAATTGATATTTTCCTTTGCCAAATATCACAGAAATGGTATCCTCTCCATCCTTTAACGGCACTGCATAGGTAAATGTTTTATTTTCATTATAATATACATGATCTGTTGCACTTAGTTTGTTCCGAATTCCGTTGACCCAGACTGCCACGTCTTTATTCGGATGTGCGTTGTCCACCCGGAAACTCAGGAAAAGAATCTGTTTCTGCCCCTCTTGCTGAATCGTTTTCTGCTCCGCTCCACCTGTAGTTCTATTATTGACCATTTTCAGACTAACCGGCGCATAGGCTGTCATTATGTTCTGATCTGAAGATTCCGTATGTTCTTCAACAACCGCATATTCCAGAAATGCCGTCTGATTATATGGAAATGCAAGTTTCTTATATTCCTCTTCCGTCATCACATGATCTGTTGCATACATGACCGGTGCTGCGTCTTTATTCTGATATATACCGGTTGTGCCACATTTCTTAACCAGAGTATATCCCGGCACATCCGAATCTGATACGATATACCGCACTCCCATCATCCGTTGAAATACCGGATTTTTCGAGACAGACTGCATCATCCCATTGCGGAACGGTTCTTCCAGTCCGAATGTCTTCTGACGGAATGTCTGATAGTCCGGATTGTATGCCGATGAATAAATAGAAGTAATATTCTGATCCACATCCCAGATCCGGTTTAAGTTTGCTGCATTTTCATCGTCACTGCCCATCTGTTCTGTACGGTAATATCCATCATCATCCTTTAATGCTTCTTTTACGGCCTGTCTGTTCTGTTCTCCCGTAACATCCCGGTACAGCTTGCGGCTGACATACCGTTCCGGCTTCATCCGATAAAAGGTGTTCATCGTGACCGCCAGACATAGCACCGACGGCAATGCCAGCATCAGAATCTCTTTTGCCTCTTTTCGGTGACTCTTCATCACACAATAAAGCACATAGCAGATCAGGAACAAAACACTTTCTGCAAGCAACGCCTTCCATATATTTTCACCTGTTCCTTTGGTGGTAAACTGATCTCTTGCTATATAAATAAATCCCGTTGTGATGATATATGGAATCATTCCTGCAACAGTAGAAAATTCCTTTTTCTTACACTTTTCCAGATAAATGGCAATCATATAACACAACAATGGCAGAAACGGAATGAATACCTTATCTCTGATATAAAGCCCGCCATTTAATAAGTAAGCAAATACCGGAATCACAAGCACGATCACACAGCCATATGTGAGCACTCTTTCATATGCTTTCCGGTACAGAAGTCCTGTGAGCAGAACTGTGATCACCAGTGTCGTAAGTCCGATTCCATAGATACTATATGCAAATCGTTCTACTGTGATCTGCGGAATAAAAATGGCAGCAAGCGATGTGTTCTGTCCTTTACTTCTCCCACCCGTTAATGCAAGTGCCGTCGGTACCAGGAAGAAACAGCTCATAAGTACTGCCAGAAACATTGGGCGCACGAAGCACAATCCATCCCTCAAAAAAGCGCTGACTGTTACCTTGCATTCTTCTCTTTGTTCAAAATAACGGTGCAGTCCATAAAGAACCAGTGCCAGCATTCCGCCAATACTGAAATAAAAACTGGTCATGATCATCAGAAATACACTGACCGTAAAAAGGGCACTTTTTTCTTGCTCAAAATACCGGTCCACACCTATGAGTGCCAGACATAAGAACGGCATATAATCCACAAACATGATCTGTCCGCTGTACTGACCGATCATCGGTCCTGCCAGCAGGAACATCAGTGACAGGATAAAAGCAGTGCCTGTATCCGTCTTTCTGCTTTTCAGCCAGTAATAAAAAAGCAGTACCGAAGCAGTCAGGCCTGTTACACTGACCGCCATGATATAATCCGACATTTTCACAAACGGGAGCAGATATGACGGCAGGATCAACGGACTATATAGTCCGTAATAAGCAAAATGGTAAATATTCTGGCCGCCGCCCAGATTCGCCGCAAATTCGGGAAATAACTTTCCGGTTGCATAAAATTGCTGCCGGAAATAATCCGGCAGCACACTATGCTGACTGAACCAGTCTACCTTTGCTCCAAAGATTCCATATCTGCCCACAAACATCCGGCAAAAAAAGAGTGTTAAGGCTGTAAGCAGCAGGTAAGGAATGTATCTCTTAGCCTTGTCCATAACTCTTCCTCCGCAGATTTTGTGATAATGGCATCATCATGATTCTTTGTTCTTCTTTACTGGAATCCTTTAACAGGTATACAGGCCGGTTCTTTACTTCCAGGTATGTCTTGGCAAGATACTG
>CAKRCY010000068.1:0-9427 GCA_934309195.1 uncultured Dorea sp. | reverse complement strand
GGAAGATCCATCCAGGTCTTTTTATCCACAATACTCCTGTAATGTGTAAACTCATCGAATCCGGCTTTTCCGTGATATCCACCCATTCCGCTTTCGCCGACACCGCCGAACGGCATGGCACTGGTAGCAAGATGAATGATGGTATCGTTGATACAGCCACCACCGAAGTGACAGCGGTCAAGGATTTTCTTCTGTGCAGCTTTATCTTCACTGAAAAAATATAGTGCCAGTGGATGTGGATGTGATTCCACGGTCTGAATGGCATCGTCCAGTGATTCGTAAGTCAGGATCGGAAGGATTGGTCCGAAGATTTCCTCACCCATAACAGCGTCCTCCCATGTAACATTCTTCATCACAGTAGGTGCAATGCGTAAGATCTTGGCATCCGATTGTCCGCCAATCACTACTTTGGAAGAATCAATCAGCCCCTGCAGACGCTGGAAATGTTTCCGGTTGATGATCTTACCGTAATTAGGATTCTCCAGCGGATGTTTGCCGAACTGACGGCGGATCTCGGATTTGATTGCATCGGTCAACTGGTCACGGATCGCTTTATCACAGAGAACATAATCCGGTGCGACACAGGTCTGTCCGCAGTTTAAGTATTTACCAAAGACAATACGTCTTGCGGCAAGAGGAATTTTGGCCGTAGAGTCTACGATACATGGACTTTTACCGCCAAGTTCCAAAGTTACCGGTGTTAAATATTCGGCGGCATGTCTTAAGACTTCACGTCCGACCGTCTTTCCGCCGGTGAAGAAGATCTTATCAAAACGCTGGTTTAAAAGCGCCTGGTTCTCGGCGCGCCCGCCGGTCACGACAGCGACATATTCATCCGAAAAGCATTCTTCGATGATCTCCTGCATCACACGGCTGGTAGATGGTGCATAAGCACTTGGCTTAACAACAGCGGTATTACCGGCGGCCAGTGCATCGATCAGTGGTTCCAGTGTCAGCAGGACCGGATAATTCCATGGACTCATAATGAGAACATTTCCGTATGGGGAAGGAGAGCGGAAGCTTTTGGCTGCAAACTGTGCCAGCGGTGTCAGAACGACCGTTTCTTTTGTCAGTTTTTTTATGTGCTTCAGCATCCAGCTAAGTTCTGAAAGTGTGAGTCCTATCTCACACATATAGCTTTCCGTCTCACTTTTTCCAAGGTCGGCTTTTAAGGCAAGATTCAGATCCGGTTCGTGGCGGATGATAGAATCTTTTAATTTCTGAAGTTGCTCTATTCGATAAGCTGCAGGCAGAGTCTGGCCTGTCTGGAAAAATTTATGCTGCTTTTCCAGGATGTTCTGAATTTCTGTTTCTGTCATTTTCATTTACCTCCTGTACAAGATGATACATCTGTTCCAGTTTTGAAGGTCCCCATAAAACAGGTACCGGATAGAGCGGGTTCGCTTCTTTATCTGCATAACGGGCCAGCTTCGGAATATCTTCATTGCGGATACCATCCAGTGTCTCCGGGATGTTCATAGAAAGATTCATGCTTCGGATATGCCGGATGAATTCTCCGGCAGCAACTGCGTCAAGGTCCGAATCAGAGATGCCGGTAAGACGCGCAAGTCTGGCCAGCTTTTTGTGTGCGGCAGTTCCATACGCTTCCAGTATGACCGGAAGGAGTACAGAATTGGCAAGTCCATGAGGAATTCCGTAACATCCACCGAGACTGTGGGCTACGGCATGCACATATCCGACATAACTTTTTGTAAAGGCAGTTCCGGCAAGATATGAAGCACGGAGCATATGACGTCTTGCAGTTTTGTCATTCCCATTATTATAAGCGTTTTGCAGGTTGTCGAAGATCAGTTGGATTGCTTCGACAGATGCGCTGCGTGTCTGTCTGGTAGTAGAACGTCCGATATAAGCTTCAATGGCATGGGTCAGTGCGTCCATACCGGTAGTTGCCGTAAGCTGTGGCGGAAGTCCGTAAGTGACGGATGGCTCCAGTACCGCATAGTCTGGAATCAGATTAAAATCGTTGATTGCATATTTGTGATGCGTATCTGCATCGGTGATCACAGCTGCAAGAGTGGTCTCACTTCCGGTTCCGGCAGTTGTCGGAACTGCGATCAGGAGCGGAAGTCTGTGCCAGATTTTTAAGATGCCTTCCATCTTAGAAAGAGACTTATGCGGGCGGGCAAGTCTTGCACCGACTGCTTTTGCACAGTCCATGGAAGAACCGCCGCCGAATGCAAGAAGTGCCTGACATTCATGGTCAAGATAAAGGTTCTTCGCATCTTCTACATTGGCAGAAGTCGGATTTGCAACTGTATCTTTATATATTGTACATGAAATCTGAGATTTTGAAAGCTGTTTTTCCAAAGGTTTTGTGAGTCCGAGTTTGTAGACACCCGGATCTGTGACGAGCAGGATGTGGGAAATGTGATGCTTTTTCAGCACGGCAGGGACATTTTTGAATCCATCGATCAATTCCGGCTCCCGGTAAGGAAGAAACGGAAGAGCAATTCTAAAACAAGTCTGAAAAATGCGACAGTATATTTTCTTAAAAGTATTCATGAGAAACCTCCATATAATATAAAAAAATGTGTGTTCAAAAGATCTGGAAAAATACAGTGTCATACTGCAAAATCCTGTGCTAGAATAAAACTGGGTGTAACACCCATGTCAAGAAAGGAGTGAAAGATATGCAGAAAAAAGACGAATACTGCATCACTGCAGGTGAATTTGCAAAGATGTGCCAGACCACCAGAGATACACTCCGCTATTATGAGCGTCAGGGAATTCTGGTGCCGAAGAAGAATCCGGTTAACGGATATCATTATTATAGTTATGCACAGATCAGTTCCTATTATTTTATCCGAACATTCCGTGAACTGGACTGTTCGGTAGGAGATATTAAAGAATACCTGTTGGGCGGGGAAGAGGTAAGATTTGACGCTTTTGTGGATCAGCAGTATGACAGACTGCTCATGATGAGAAGAGAACTGGACCGGAAGATCCATACGATTGCCGGAACGAGGAAGATTCTGGATCAGATCCGTATCGCAGATGCAGGAAAACCGGTGATCAGAAAAGTGGAACATTCTTTATATCTGATGCTGACAGAAGTCCGGTCGTCACCGGCAACTTCATCCGGGGAGATAGCAGAAGATATACGCAGACATCTGAAATGTTGTGAGATTCCGGATGTCCAGGCATTTCCAATGGGAGCTGCAATTGGGAAAGAAGCATTTATGAAGGGAATATATTCGTATAAAAACGTGTTTAGTTTTGCGGATAAAACGCAGAAAGTATATACAGAGATGAAGCCGGGGGAATATCTTGTGGCTGTATCGCGGGAAAGTGACGGAGATATCAGCAGAACTTACAGAAAGATGATGGAATTACTGCAGAAAGAGAAGAAAAAATGGAGTTCAGATATTTACATTCTCAGTATTGTTAATGTGATCGACCCAAACGAAGAACGGAAATATCTGAAATATATATTTGCATCGGTCAGTGATTTATAGTATCATTTTCATCTTATCTTTCTCCATCTGCATCCAGTAATCTTTGCGCTCTTCAAATTCCTGAGAGATCCATTCCAGTGATTCATCCAGTCCTTCCCCGGTGAATGGAAAATCTTTCGCAGTCTTTACATCATCAGAAGTCTGTTCGAAGCACCATGGTTCCGGATACACCCATACGTGCAGAATGTCATTTTCTGCACGCATGAAGAAGCGCATCCCATGATGAGAACCGGAGAAAGGTTCTTTTTTTAATACTTTTGTATTGAGACCGATAACCTTGATCATAAGAAATCCTCCCTTGTTGTTCAGTCGGTATTCTCATCTTATCACAAAAAGAATGATTCATAAAGGCAGATTTCTAAAGGCAGATTCTTTTATTTCTGAGCCTCTTCTGCAAGTTTTTTGTAATAAAGAATCAGATCTGCAGCCTGCTGATAACTCAGATGAGTGGTGTCAATGGACAGGTTGTAGTATTTGGACTGTCCCCATTCTTCACCGGTGAATTCCTTGCGGAAAGTACTGCGTTTTTCATCAATTTCTTCAATCTTACGTTTGGCTTTTAAGCGGGAATTGATGTGGTCACGGGTCATGACTGCAGCAATCCGCTTGTCCATATCTGCATGAATGAATACACTGAAGGCATTGTCCTGTTCACGTGTAAGGTATCCGGCGCAGCGGCCAATGATGATGCACGGCTTCTCGGCGGCCAGTTCTTCTACGAGTTCAAAAGGAAATGGCTTCTTCTTAGGTCTCGAGTAGTTCATAGCGATGGAATACAGCAGACTGTTCATCGGCTGTTCTTCCAGATATTCTTCAACTTCCCCCTCAAATCCACGTTCTTTTGCAATTGCAATGAAACGTTCTTTATCATAGAATTCATACCCGGTACGTTTTGCAAGAATCTTTCCGATGGCATGTCCGCCACTTCCATATTCACGTCCGATACAGATAATTGTTTTTTCCATAATCGTTAACCTCCATTTATCTGATTCATAATTCATTAATATAACTGATAGAAAATCGTTGCACCGATAACCGTCATAAGTCCCGAAACAGCGATAGAAAGACTGCTCATAGCACCTTCAATCTCTCCAAGCTCCATAGCTTTGGCCGTTCCCATGGCATGGGAAGCCGTTCCGATGGCGAGACCTGTGGCGATCGGATGCCTGATCCCGCACAGCCGGCAGATCACATCACCGAACATATTTCCGATGATTCCGGTAATAATGATAGCTGCAACGGTGATCGTAACGATTCCACCAAGTTCCTCAGAGATTCCCATTCCGATCGCTGTCGTGATAGACTTCGGAAGCAGGGTTGCATAGATCTTCTTATCCAGATGGAATAACATCGAGAAGATCCATACACCGGCCAGACTGGTGAATACACCGGAGAGAATACCGGCAAGGATAGCTTTCATATTCTTTTTTAACAGTCCCATCTGCTGATGCAGCGGAATTGCAAGGCAGACGGTAGAAGGTGTCAGCAGATAGTTGAGTAACGAAGAACCATTTTCATATACTTCATATTTAATATTGGTAACTTTCAAAATAATAATCACAAATACAATTGAGATCAGCAGTGGATTGCAGAGCGCAAGCTTTGTCTTTTGTCGGAGAATGATACCAATCTCATATCCGATCAGGCTGATTGCCAGACAGAAAAATGCTGAATCCTGTAATAATTTACTCATGTTTTTTGTCCTCTTTCTTTAAGATAAACTGTGCAATACGTCCGCTTACGGCCATAACAAGGATGGTTGTAACGACGATAATAATACTGATCGGAATGATGACTGGCTTTAAAGCACCCCAGGAAACCATAAGTCCGACTCCGGCAGGGATAAAAAGCATTGGCATGATTTCAATCAGAAATCCTCCGGCTTCATTTACTGCATTGAGTGGAAGTATACCGGTCTGTAAACCGATCAGCATAAGAACGAGGCCGTAGATGCTGGCCGGAACCGGGAGCGGCAGTAATGCGTGCAACAGTTCTCCGACGAATGAGATCGCCAGGATGATCATAAATTGTCTTACAAACTTCATGTGTTCCTCCCTATATCTTGTGAATCATAAGATATCCACTTTACTTTGGTGAAATTGTCCTACCAATTATACCACTTCTGAAATAATATGCACGGAAAATCTTAGCGAAAATTGTATAAAATATAATACGTGTGATATGGCGCAGGAATTTAAACGGCATAAATGAGAAATATTATCTGAACAGTCGTAGGTATTAAGAAAATCTTCATAATTTATAAGAGAAAGTCTTTATATTTTTATAGTAAAATGAATCCATATTCTGAAAAGTCTGAAAAACGACAGAGAGGAGGAGTATGAGGAAGGTAATTGAAGTCAGGAATCTATACAAGCTGTACCGTGTTGGTGATGAGTTTGTACGCGCACTGGATGGTGTGGATTTTGAGATATATGAAGGAGAGTTTTGTGCAATTGTCGGAACATCCGGTTCCGGTAAATCTACACTTCTGAATATGCTGGCGGGGCTGGAAAAACCGACAAAGGGAGAGGTCATCATTGCGGGAAAGCATATTGAAAAGTTAAATGAAGAACAATTGGTGACATTCCGGCGGGATCATGTGGGATTCATCTTTCAGTCATTTCATCTGATGGGAACGTTGAATGCGGTGGAAAATGTAGCATTGCCGCTTAGCTTCCGCGGCGTTCCAAGAGATGTAAGAGTACGAAAAGCCAATGAGATGTTAGATCTGGTAAAACTTGGAAAGCATAAGAAGCATCTGCCGAACCAGATGTCGGGCGGACAGCAGCAGAGAGTGGGAGTTGCCAGGGCACTGGTAGTAGATCCGGATATTATATTTGCCGATGAGCCGACAGGAAATCTGGATTCCCATACATCGGAAGAAGTCATGGAACTGATGCAGCGGGTGGTCAGAGAGCAGAAGAAGACACTGGTCATGGTCACACATGATGATCATCTGGCAACTTATGCGGACAGGGTATTTCATATCCGGGACGGCAGGATCATTAAGATAGAAGATAACCGATGGAAAAAAGGAAAAGAAGAGGGAGGAAGACATGCAGAAACGAATACAGAAAGAGACAGGAAATAATTGCTTGAAAAGAATCATTGTTGCCTTTCTGGCAGTGATCATGATGACAACTATGCTGCATCCGCAGATGGTACAGGCTGCAACAGGAATTACGATCGAGTCAAAAGACAATAAGGTGCTGACATATAAAGCGGGAGAAAAGAAGACATGGACATTTACCGTAACGAATCATTCGGGGAATCCGATGAATAATGTAACGGTAACACCGGATCTTGGAGATGACAATGATGTATGGCCATTCAAAACAGAGATGCAGAGTTACCAGCAGAACATTGGAACCCTGGAAAATGGAAAATCAAAAGATGTGGCGTTTGATTTTACTCAGAGAGAAGATGTTCAGACTTCACGCTATACTTTAAAGTTCAAGGTTACGGCAGACGGACAGGAAGAAGCGGAAAAGCAGTTCTATGTGAATACCACAGCAAAGCCGGTACAGAAAGACACACAGGATAATAAAGACAACAAAGATACAGATGATGACAAGGATACAGGAAAAGGCAATGGAGCAGGCAATGGAGCAGGCAGTGTTTCTGACACATCTTACCAGACACCGGATGCCGGCGGTTACAGTAACGGAGAAGCAGCTTACAGCGGAGGATCCGGTGGAAGTACGGATGGAGGTGCAGCTTCGGGAAATGGTTCTGTTCCGCGTGTGATCGTAACCGGATTTACAACCGATCCGGCAGAAGTCCGTGCGGGCAGTAATTTCAAGTTAACGATCCATCTGAAAAATACATCCAGGATGAAAGTCAGCAATATGCTGTTCGATCTTTCAGCACCGACAGAAGGCAGTGATGAACAGACGACATCACCGGCATTCCTTCCATCATCCGGTGCAAGCTCCATCTATCTGGACAGCATTGCCCCGAATGGAACAGCCGATATCAGTATCGAACTGAATGCAAAAGCAGATCTTCTTCAGAAGCCATACAGCATGGAACTTTCCATGAAATATGAAGATCCGAATGCTACGCAGGTAGAAGGATCGTCAAGTATCTCTATTCCGGTGAAGCAGGATGCAAGATTTGAAATCAGCGATTTTGAGATCAGTCCGCAGAGCGTTGCTGTCGGTGAAGAAGCAAATGTGATGTGTAGTCTTTATAATCTGGGACGGATCAAGCTCTATAATGTAAAAGCTACATTTGAAGGAAAGAATATCAAAAAGTCGGAAGTATTTATCGGAAATATAGAATCCGGTGCAACCGGTTCGATTGATGCCATGCTGGAAGGAAAGAAAATATCGGATGGTCCGGCGAAGGTAACGATGACACTTAGTTATGAAGATGAATCGGGAAACATTTCAACAACCACGAAAGATCTGAATCTGGAAGTGACAGAAAAAATGGATGATGATGAGGCGGCAGCTTCCGATATGCCGGAGGAGATGCAGAAAAGTTTTCCTGTAATTCCGGTTGTAATCGTGGCAGTGATCATTGCAGTGGTGGCTGCAGTCGTAATACTGAAGAAGCGCAAAAAGAAACAGATGGCAGAAATTGAAGAGGAGGAGTTATTGGATGAACTGGAACGATCTTCTGAGGATGAGCATCAATAGTCTGCGGAGAAGGAAACTCCGTACATTTCTGACGGTCCTCGGTGTGTTGATCGGTACAGCGTCGATTGTAGTGATGATATCACTCGGACTTGGTATGCAGCAGTCTCTTTATAAGGAAGTGGAACAGTCGGGAGGTCTGACCAGTATCACTGTGACCGGATCGGATAACAGTGACGGCATGATGACAGAAAGTACAGGATCAGGGCAGGAGACTGAAAAAAGGATAGATGACCAGCTGGTTGAAAAGATCAGTAAAATGGATCATGTGAAATTAGCTGCACCAATCTATGAGACTTCGGTGATCCTGCTGAAAGGCTCCTATACGGCATATGTCCAGTTGCAAGGAATGACACCGGAAGGCCTGAAATCCCTGAATATGGATCTGGGCGATGGAACGCTTCCAAAGACAGGAACAGGACATCTGGAGCTGATATTCGGAAATGGTGTGATCACTGATTTTTATGAAACAGGAACCGGCAACGGATATTATGATACCGGGAAAGTCCCGAATATCAATCTGATGAAAGATTCTCTTTTCATGATCACGGATACAGAGAATTACAATAGTGACAGCAGCGCAGCCTTCGGAGACAGTACAGACGGAACAGCAGGTGCAGGGAGTCAGTCAGATTCCGGAACCGGACAGACAAAACCTGTTCAAAAATATGTAGTAAGGGCAAGCGGTGTGATAAATGGCGGTCTGGATGACTATTCCAATAATTATGACAGTGTATTTTGTGACCTGGAGACTTTAAAGCAGTTATTGCGGAAAGAATATGCAGGTAAAGTCATTCCGGGACAGCCGAAGACCAAGGCTGGAAAGGCATTGAAGGGCTTCTATTATACGTCATTAAAAGTGAAAGCAGACGATATAGATCATGTGAATGAGGTCGCTGATGTGATCCGCAATATGGGATATAATGTTGAGACCAATGCGGAATATCTGGACAGTATGAAGAGTCAGTTCGCGATTGTACAGGCGGTGCTCGGAGGCATCGGTGCGGTGTCATTGCTGGTAGCTGCAATCGGAATTGCAAATACGATGATGATGTCCATTTATGAACGAACAAAGGAAATCGGTGTGATGAAGGTACTTGGATGCAGCCTTAGGAATATCCGGGAAATGTTCCTGCTGGAAGCAGCGTTTATAGGTCTTCTCGGAGGAATTGCCGGAAATATTCTAAGCTTCGTAATGTCAGCAGCCATTAATATAATTGTTGGAAGCAGTGGTGCTATGTCGATGGGAACAGACAGCACGATATCTTATATTCCGTGGTGGCTTGTGCTGATGTCCATGGTATTTGCAGT
>CAKRCY010000067.1:0-9882 GCA_934309195.1 uncultured Dorea sp. | reverse complement strand
TTTCGAATGTTCTTTTCAAATGCTTTCATGCTGCTCTCCTAGAAATATTCTTTCGCCAGTTCTTTGAATTTTGGAAGTGAATTGATAATCGTCTCGTGAGATACGCAGTATGCAAGTCTTACATATCCAGGACACGCAAAGGAGCTTCCCGGTACGATCAGAATATTATATTTCTTAGCGGCTTCACAGAACTCCTTCTCATTCGGAACCGGTGATTTTACAAAGAGATAGAATGCACCCTGTGGTTTGATACACTCGAATCCACATTCTTTCAGGCCGTTGTAAAGGTCTTCTCTATTGCGGTCATAGAAAGAAAGGTCTGTCTTTTCATTCAGACATTTTTCTACTACTTTCTGCTGCAGTGTCGGTGCATTAACAAATCCAAGGATACGTGTCGCCACATTCGCTGCGGAAAGTACCTCTTCACTGTCTTTCATTTCATCCGGAATGACCAGATATCCGATACGTTCTCCCGGAAGGGACAGCGATTTGCTGTAAGAATATCCTACAACTGTATTATCATAATATTTTGTGAGATAAGGAACTTCTACCCCATCATAAGCAAGTTCACGATATGGTTCATCTGAGATCAGGACAATATCCGTTCCGAATTCTTTCTGTTTTGCCTCCATGATGGCGGCAAGCTTCTTAATTGTCTCTTCGGAATACACCACACCTGTAGGATTATTCGGATTATTCACGATGACTGCTTTTGTCTTAGGTGTGATCTTCTGCTCGAATTCATCCAGTTTCGGCTGGAAATCTACAGTATTCGGCGAAACTTCAACCAGCACACCATCGTAATTATTCGTATAAGAACGATATTCTCCAAAATATGGTGCAAATGCGATCACTTCATCTCCCGGATTGATGAGCGCTTTCAGAATAACATTCAATCCTCCTGCGGCACCAACTGTCATAACAATATTCTTTCCCTCAAAGTGCGTATCAAAACGTTCATTCAGAGATTTTGCTACTGCGGCTCTTACTTCCGCATATCCGCAGTTGCTGTTGGTGTATCCGTGAAGTGCAACCGGATCTGTGTCATTTACAATCTCAATGATCGCATTCTTTACAGCCTCCGGTGCCGGCACATTCGGATTGCCAAGACTGAAATCAAACACATTCTCAGCTCCATAAATTCCTGCCAGACGGTTACCTTCCTCAAACATTGCACGGATAGCCGAACTGTTGGCCACCATATTTTTCATCTTATCCGCTATCATTTTATTGCTCCTTTCTCACTGCAAGTCTTTTTATCTTTCAAACATCTTTTTCTGTCACATCGCCCTTTTCTACCATAAAGACAGGACGGTATGAAAGTTTTGCTTTTCTGAGTCCTTCTGCTCCGGTATCATCTTCCCTGTTCACATATTTGTAGTTCATACATTCATGTTCTACAAACTGCTGGTTGATCATTGTATATGCACCCTGTACATCTGCATATGCCTTTTCAATATGCACTACATACGTATCCTCACAGATAGGTTCTCCGATCGTAAATGCTACAACTTCTCCGTCAATCCGTAAAACTCCTCCTGTCAGATGAAGTTCTTCGAACAGACGCAGGGAATTCAATGCCACACACATCTCTCCCCTTTTTTCATCGTCGTCTTCACATTCATTCTCTTTCCGCCATTTTAATGCCATCTGAAAACAGTCTTCCAGATTCTCTCTGGTCATGCTTTCATATGACCAGCGTCCATCGTACAAACTTTTGAACTTGTTGATATGGTTACGTTTCCCATGGAGTTTTTTCCCGGAAAGCGTTGCTAACTTTTCTGATTCATATACATAATCTGCAGAGTCTCTGTCATACTCAATCTGAAATCTTCCCGGATACCATTCATTCAGCTGTTCGAAATATTCCGGTGTCACATTGTACATCAGAAACGGTCTGCCTTTTTCTTTGGAATACTCCATCATCTCTTCCAGTGCATTTTTTACATCTTTCGCCGCTCCTGCCGGATACGCAAAAGATACGTGATTCTCATCCTCGCTTTTGAATACCAGTGCATTCTGTACAATTGCCCATTTTACCGGATATTGTCTGGACCAGAGATAAACATTGGCAAATGTTCTCTCACAGCTTCTGCTGGTATGATGTTCAAAGTAATGCGCAATAATCTCCTGATCTTCTAATTCTGCACGCTTAAACTGTATTGCTTCCATCCTTTATGTTTACCTTCTTTTAGTTTCAGCTATTTTCTGATTGTCATATTCCGGATTCTTACATTTCCTCATTCATATTTGCAAGCTTTGCAGCCTGATCAGCTGCGATGCAGGCATCAATGATCTCCTGGATGTCTCCATTCATGATCTTATCCAGTTTGTATAATGTAAGTCCGATACGGTGATCTGTCACACGTCCCTGTGGGAAGTTATACGTACGGATCTTCTCAGATCTGTCTCCGGTACCGATCTGGCTCTTTCTTGCCTCTGCTTCGGCATCGTGACGTTTCTGACATTCCAGATCGTACAACTTCGCACGTAAAAGTGCAAATGCTTTGTCCTTGTTCTGCAACTGTGATTTCTCTGTCTGACTGTAGATCACGATTCCTGTAGGATAGTGAGTCAGTCGCACAGCTGAATCTGTCGTATTGACACACTGTCCGCCGTTACCGGATGCACGCATTACGTCGATACGGATATCTTTTTCATCAATCTGGATATCTACGTCTTCTGCCTCCGGCATAACTGCTACCGTAATCGTAGAAGTGTGGATACGTCCGCCGGATTCTGTCTCCGGTACACGCTGTACACGATGAACTCCGGATTCGTATTTCATCTTTGAATACGCACCCTTTCCATCGATCATAAATGTTACATTCTTCATTCCGCCGATACCAATCTCTTCACACTCTACCAGTTCGACTTTCCATCTCTGGCTTTCTGCATAGTGCATATACATACGGTAGATTTCAGCTGCAAAAAGTGCCGCCTCGTCTCCGCCCGCACCGGCACGGATCTCAACGATAACATTCTTCTCATCGTTCGGATCTTTCGGAAGAAGAAGGATTTTCAATTCCTGTTCCAGTTCTTCCACACGCTTTTTATTATCATTCAATTCTTCTTTTGCAAGTTCACGCATCTCTTCATCAGACTCTTCCTCTAACATCTCAAGGCTGTCCTCGATTGCCTGTTTGCATTCTTTGTATTCATTATACGCCTCTACAATCGGAGTCAGGTCATTCTGCTCTTTCATAAGTTTGCGGAAGCGGTTCTGGTCATTTGCCACATCCGGTTCCTGAAGTTCATTTAATATCTCATCCAGACGGATGCGCAGATCTTCTAATTTATCAAACATGGTATTTCCTCCTTAACATTACTCTTTATTGTACCTTCCCATAACAACGCGGTCAAGTCCCGCCAAATCCTTTTTTACCTGGATTTCTTCATATCCCTGTTCTTCCAGAAGAGCCGACACATCCTTTCCCTGATCAAAACCGGTCTCAAACAGAAGATATCCACCTTTTTTTATATGTTTTACACTTTCTTTCACAATCAGACGGTAAAAGTATAACCCGTCCTCTTTCCCATCCAGTGCGATCCATGGATCATGAAGCCTTACTTCGTCTTCCAACCGGCTGATTTCCTCCGTTCTGATATACGGAGGATTTGATACGATCACGTCATATGTTTCTGCGATATTCTCGAACAGATTCCCCTGTATAAAAACAGCTCCGGTCTGAAGTCTGCTGTCATTTTCCTTCGCAACTTTCAACGCTTCCTCTGATATGTCACATCCTGTTCCGGACACGCTGATTCCTTTCCTTTCTGCAAATTTCAGAATGCTCTCCAGAATACAGCCGGATCCTGTACACATATCCAGGATCTGCATACCCGGCCGGATCTTCTTCAGTGCCTCTTCTACCAGTGTCTCTGTATCTTGTCTCGGAATCAGCACATGCTCATTCACCTTAAAATCCAGCCCCATGAATTCCTGCTCACCTGTAATATGCTGAAGCGGGATTCTCTGTGCTCTTGTCTCAATATCTCTCCGGTAGTGCTCTGCTTTATCTTTCTCTACCTCTTTATCCGGATCAGCAAGGAACATGGCTCTGCTGATCTTTGTCTCGTATTCCAACAGATACCAGGCATCTAACTTTGCGTCCGGTATCCCGGCTTTTTCCAGACGGATGGTTCCGTCCCTGTATAGATTACGAAGTGTGAAAATTGTCCCGTTCATAAGCCCTCCAGTCAAATACTGCTTCTACTGCCTGTATCGCAACTTCTATCATCCCATCATCCGGTTCACTGGTCGTCATCTTCTGGATTGCCATTCCAGGCTTACTCAGCAGATTGACAAATGGATTATCACTGTTTCCCGCAAGCTTCAATACCTCATAGGAAACACCTGCGATCACCGGAAGCAATGCAATACGCACAACCACTCTCATAAGCGGTGACTCTACCCGGATCAGGAGAAGCAGAATAATACTGATTGCAAGCACAAAGAACAGGAAGCTTGTACCACAGCGTTTATGCTGTCTGGAACTGTTTCTTACGTTTTCCACCGTAAGCGGAAGTCCGTGTTCGATGCAATTGATACACTTGTGCTCCGCACCGTGATACATAAATGTTCTCTGGATATCTTCCATCCTCGAGATCAGTAAAATATAGATGATAAAGATTCCGATTCTTACAAAACCTTCGATCACTGTCCGCAAATGATACGACGGAACAACCGGTTTCATCAGTGATGACAGGAAATATGGCAGGATCATAAAGATTGCCACTGCCGCCACAATAGAAAATGCAACCGTCCCCGCCATCAAAAGACTTTCCTGTTTTTCTTTTTTCTTCTGTTCCGCTTCGGAAAATTCTTTTTCTTCCTCTTCTTCATAGAACGATGCCGAAAATGTCAGTGTCTTAATTCCCAGCACCATAGAGTCAATAAAATTGAAAACTCCTCTGATAAACGGAATTGTCGTCAATTTCTTATACCTGCCGGTAACACTGTGAAATTCCTCTGTCTGGACAAAGATCTCCCCGTCCGGCTTCCTGACAGCTACGGCATAACGGTCCCGATTCTTCATCATGATACCTTCCAGCACCGCCTGCCCGCCAATATTTGATGATTTCATATACTCTCCTTCATATATTCTGTATCATTACAAGTTTTGTATAATTAAAATTATAAGAAAAAAGGGTTGAGATTCAAAAACCTCAACCCAATACCTGTAATCTTATTTGTCCATTCCGTATTTCTTATTGAACTTATCAACACGGCCACGAGCCTGAGTTGCTTTCTGCTGTCCTGTGTAGAATGGATGACATTTAGAACAGATTTCTACGTGGATTTCTTCGCTTGTAGATCCTGTCACGAATGTATTACCACAGTTACAAGTTACAGTTGCCTGATAATAATTTGGATGTATTCCTTCTTTCATGATTTTCACCTCTTCTTTATTTTCTTGACACGCACATAAATGTGCCGTAAATTTCTTTTTATTTACACAGCTTGTTCATTGTAGCACAAGAATCAATATTTGTCTAGATAAATTTTGTCTTTTTTACCATTTGTATTAATTCTTCATTATTCTTTGTTCTTGAGAACATATTCAGAATGTTATCTACTGCCTCTTCCTGACGCAGTCCATTCAGACCTTTTCTCATACTTTCTACAGCTTCCTGTTCTTCTTTTGAAAGCAGCAGATCTTCTCTTCTTGTTCCTGATTTCAGAATATCGATTGCCGGGAACATTCTTTTTTCCGAAAGCTTACGGTCCAGTACCAGTTCCATATTACCGGTACCCTTGAACTCTTCATATACCACATCGTCCATCTTACTTCCGGTATCTACCAGTGCTGTTGCAAGAATTGTAAGGCTTCCGCCTTCTCTCATATTTCTTGCCGCACCAAAGAATCGCTTCGGCATATGAAGTGCTGCCGGGTCGAGACCACCGGATAAGGTTCTTCCTGACGGCGGAACCGTCAGATTGTATGCTCTTGCAAGTCTTGTAATACTGTCAATTAGGATCATCACGTCTTTCTTATGTTCTACCAGACGTTTTGCACGCTCGATCACCATCTCAGACACACGCTTGTGATGTTCCGGAAGTTCATCAAATGTTGAATAAATAACTTCTACATTTTCCCCTTCAATAGACTCGCGGATATCGGTTACTTCTTCCGGACGCTCATCAATCAGAAGAATCAGGAGATGTACTTCCGGATTATTCTTCTGCACAGATAAAGCCACCTGCTTTAACAAAGTTGTCTTACCAGCCTTCGGAGGCGATACGATCATACCTCTCTGCCCTTTTCCGATCGGAGACATCAGATCCATAATACGCATGGCCGTACTTGTCTTTCCGCACTCCAGACTCAGTCTTTCATTCGGAAAGACCGGCGTCATATCTTCAAAATTCTTTCTGTGCATAATCTTCATCGGATCAATGTTATTTACCTTTGACAGATATAAAAGTGCACTGAACTTTTCCTGCTGCGTCTTGATTCTGGTGTTTCCTTCCAGAATATCTCCCGTTTTAAGGTTAAATCTACGGATCTGCGACGGAGATACATAGACATCATTATCTCCCGGCAGATAATTCGCACTACGGATAAATCCATATCCGTCCTGCATAACCTCAAGAATCCCCCGCACTGTAATACCACTGTCCAGCTTGTCTATGTCATGAACTTCTTTATCTCCGGTATTGGCAGATAATTCTTTTACTGTTTCTTTTGCGTTATTTTTTTCTTTCTCGTCTTCCTCCAGCATGCGCTCGATCAGTTCAGCTTTTTTCATGGTGGAAATCCCTTTTAATCCTCTTGCCTTTGCCAGGTCTTTTAATGTCGCCAACGGAAGAGATTCATACTTTTCTTTCATCATATAGCCCTTTCACCTCAAAATATATCTTCATTCTCTATCTGGTTTTCCGTTCATAACTTCATCATTCATTGATTCAGTGTTTCTTAATTTACAGGTTATCTGGAAAATTACGTCAGAAATGACGATATTAATTGAAACATGACATTATTATACTATATATCTCTACATTTTTAAAGGACTTTTTTCGTAATCCACTGCGCATCCCGACACATCTTTTCACAAACATCACCCTCTCACAATAAATTGTTTCACTTTTCATGCTTTCTGCGTATATTGACTTGCTCTTCTATGAATGATATGATTAAAAAAACTCATGAAAAGGTGGTATTCATAAAATGACAAATAGCGAAAAAGCTTTAAAAATGCACGAAGAATGGCACGGAAAGATTGAAACCTGTGCAAAATCCCACGTAAACTCAAGAGAAGATCTGGCAATTGCTTACACTCCTGGTGTTGCGGAACCTTGTAAGGTGATCGCCAAAGACCCGGAGGCTGCCTATACTTATACAATGAAATCCAACACTGTAGCTGTTGTTTCTGACGGAAGTGCCGTACTCGGACTTGGTAACATCGGTGCTCTTGCCGCAATGCCGGTTATGGAAGGAAAAGCAGTACTTTTCAAAGAATTCGGCGGTGTAAACGCTGTACCGATCTGTCTTGATACGCAAGATACGGAAGAAATCATCAAATCCGTTGTAAATATCGCTCCTGCTTTCGGTGGTATTAATCTGGAAGACATCAGCGCACCCAGATGTTTTGAAATTGAAGAACGTCTGAAAGAACTCCTTGACATTCCGGTATTTCATGATGACCAGCACGGAACAGCTATCGTTGTCCTTGCAGGTATCATCAATGCCATGAAGGTAACCGGAAAAGACAAAGAATCTGTCAAAGTCGTTGTAAACGGTGCCGGCTCTGCCGGAGTTGCTATCACAAAGCTTCTTCTCACCTATGGTTTCAAAGACGTGACAATGTGTGACATCAGTGGAATCCTCGGAAAAGGATCTCAAAATCTCAACTGGATGCAGCAAAAAATGGTTGAAGTAACCAATCTGGATCAAAAAACAGGTACCCTTGCCGATGCTTTAAAAGGTGCTGACATCTTTGTCGGTGTATCTGCTCCGAATATTGTTACACAGGAAATGGTTGCTTCTATGAACAAAGATGCTATCCTCTTTGCTATGGCAAACCCTGTACCGGAAATCATGCCGGATATTGCCAAAGCAGCCGGAGCAAAGGTTGTGGGAACCGGACGTTCCGATTTCCCGAACCAGGTAAATAACGTAGTTGCTTTCCCTGGAATCTTCAAAGGTGCTCTGGAAGGACGTGCAACTGCAATCACGGAAGAAATGAAACTTGCCACCGCAAAAGCAATCGCAGGTCTGGTTCCGGATGAAGAATTAAATGAAAATAATATTCTTCCGGAAGCTTTTGACCCACGTGTTGCCGACGTTGTAAGTCGTGCTGTAAAGGAACTGATCTAATATGACTGTACGCTGGGGAGAAAAAAGATATTATTCTCTCGATTATTATCTGAAAACCACTTATGATGAAAAGCTCTATAAGATTTCTCTCGACGGCGGTATGACCTGTCCAAACCGGGATGGAACACTTGGAACCCGTGGCTGCATTTTCTGCAGCCGCGGAGGTTCCGGTGATTTTGCCGAAAGCCATACCCTGTCTGTCACAGAACAGATTGAATCCGGCAAAAAACAATCTGCCAAGAAATATACCGGATCATCCTACATCGCTTATTTCCAGGCATACACCAATACTTATGCTCCTGTTGCATATCTGGAAAAGTTATATATGGAAGCTATCCTGCATCCTGATATCTGGATTCTGTCCATCGCAACCAGACCGGATTGCCTGAGCATAGAAATCTTAGATCTTCTGGAACGTCTGAATCAGATCAAACCTGTGTGGATCGAGCTGGGACTTCAGACTATTCACGAAAGAACTGCCCGTTACATTCGAAGAGGCTATGATCTTCCGGTATTCGAGACTGCTGTATCTGAACTTCGCAGACGTGGAATAGATGTAATCGTCCACACGATCCTCTGCCTTCCCGGCGAGACAAAGACTGATATGCTTCAGACCATACAATATCTGAACAGACAGGATATCCAGGGAATCAAGCTGCAGCTTTTACACATATTAAAGGACACCGATCTGGCAGACATCTATGCGTCCGATCCATTTCCGCTTCCGGACCCGCAGGAATATTACGAACTGCTCGGAGCATGCATCAGCCACATGAGACCTGATATTGTCATCCACAGGCTGACCGGAGACGGACCAAAGGAACTTCTGACCGCCCCTTTATGGACCTGTAACAAAAGACAGGTACTGAATCAGTTACAGTCGTACTTTAAAACACATGACATCTGGCAGGGAAAGGAGTATTAACCATGGCCAAATCATTTACGCTATATAAATTAATCATTTTGTATATGTTGAATCAAGTTGATTTTCCTCTCACCAATTCCCAGATATCTGAATTCATTCTGGATAAAGGATATACAACCTACTTCAAATTACAGCAGACTTTATCCGAACTTCTGGAATCGGGATTTATCCGAGAAGAGTCTACACATCACCGTACATTTTACCATCTTACGGAGGATGGTGCCGAGACAATCCACTATTTC
Organism: uncultured Dorea sp.; assembly: GCA_934309195.1. Lineage (GTDB taxonomy): Bacteria > Bacillota > Clostridia > Lachnospirales > Lachnospiraceae > Dorea_A. The sequence goes on along the minus strand of CAKRCY010000067.1, from coordinate 394 downwards.
ACCAACGATATCTCATCTGCGATCCAGCATGATATCGATGAATTTTTAAAAGAAAAGCATTATGAATTAAAAAACGAAATGTCTGTGAAAGCAGATTATTTTGAAAATTCCAACATGGAATATTCGGTGCGTTGTCAGGTCATTGAACAGGGGCTTCCCCTCATCGACCTTACCGTAACAGCCCCGACAGAATCTGAAGCTGCAACCATCGCAAATAACTGGCAGAAACGCAACCAGGAGATTTATGCGTTGGTGATGGCGAAGCTCTTATAAATATTATTGGGATTTAATTTAATTTGGGATTTAATTTATTAACTGGGAAGCGGCCTCTCAGTCCTTGAAGGAAACAATAGATAAGGCTTCTTGTTCAGGTTCCATACCATAAGAAACACTA
>CAKRCY010000066.1:0-10197 GCA_934309195.1 uncultured Dorea sp. | reverse complement strand
GTTGAGAATGCCTGTTGTGAATTTGATGTAGAGACACTCAGTCCGACTTACCGTCTTCTGATCGGTATCCCGGGAAAGAGTAATGCATTTGCCATCGCAGGAAAGCTTGGCCTTCCTGATTACATCATCGATGATGCCAGAACACACCTGACCGAACAGGATGAATCCTTCGAAGACCTGTTAACCGATCTGGAGACAAGTAAGCGTACTATCCGGAAAGAACAGGAAGAAATCGAGCACTACAAACGCGAACTGGAACGTCTCGAAGAAGAGACCCGTCAGAAACGTGACAAATTAGAAGAGCAGCGCGACCGTATCATCCGTGAAGCCAACGAAAAGGCGCATGAGATTCTGGCCGATGCCAAGGAAACCGCCGATGAGACGATGCGCAACTTCCACAAGTTCGGCAAGGCAAATATCTCCGTTGCCGAGATGGAAAAAGAACGTGAACGTCTCCGCAAGAAAATGAATGCCACACAGAATTCCATGAAGACAGATACAAAAAAACCGAAAAAGGCTTACAAGGCCAGTGATTTCAAGTTGGGTGAATCTGTCAAAGTACTCAGCATGAACCTGACCGGATCTGTCACTTCACTTCCGGATGCCAAAGGTAATGTCACCGTGCAGATGGGAATCCTGCGCTCCACGGTCAACATTTCCGATCTGGAGATCATCGACGAAACGCCGGCATATTCCTTTGCAGGCAGAACCCGTCAGACCGGCAAGGGCAAAGTTAAAATGGGCAAATCCCTTGCGATCAGTCCGGAGATCAACCTTCTTGGAAAAACGGTCGATGAGGCGGTTGCCGAACTGGATAAGTATCTGGATGATGCATCGCTTGCACATCTTAGTTCCGTAAGAATCGTTCACGGAAAAGGTACCGGGGCCTTAAGAGCCGGTATCCACAAATATCTGAAGCGGCAGAAACATGTCAAATCATTCCGTCTTGGGGCTTTCGGCGAGGGTGACGCAGGTGTAACCATTGCCGAACTGAAATAAAACAAAAAAATGCATCTGCATATGGGAGGCGTATACATCTATGAACAAACAGAAAATACTGATCGTCGATGACGATGAAAATATTGCCGAACTGGTCTCTTTATATCTGGCCAAAGAATGCTTTGATACCATGATGGTCCACGACGGCGAACGGGCACTGATTGCCTTTGATACTTACAAACCGAATCTGGTCCTTTTAGATCTTATGCTGCCTGGTATCGATGGATATCAGGTCTGTCGTGAGATCCGCACCAGATCCAACACCCCAATCATCATGCTCTCTGCCAAAGGCGAAGTATTCGACAAGGTACTTGGTCTTGAACTCGGCGCAGATGATTATATTATGAAACCGTTCGATGCCAAAGAGCTTGTTGCCCGCGTAAAAGCTGTTTTACGCCGCTATCAGGTTGGTTCAAAACCTGAGACCCCTCAGGCAGATAAGGGAAAATGTGTCGAATATCCGGGAATTGAGATCAATCTGACTAATTATTCTGTCATTGTTGACGGACATACCGTTGAGATGCCGCCGAAGGAACTGGAACTTCTTTATTTCCTCGCATCTTCTCCAAATCAGGTCTTCACCAGAGAACAGCTGCTGGATCAGATCTGGGGTTACGAATACATCGGCGATACCCGTACCGTAGATGTTCATATCAAACGTCTCCGCGAGAAGATCAAAGATCATAACGGCTGGAGTCTCAGCACTGTATGGGGAATCGGTTATAAATTTGAAGTAAAATAACAGCGGGTAGATATCATGAAAAGTACATTATATTTAAAATTCATATTTATCTATATCATATTCGGATTCTTAAGCCTTTTTACAGCTGCAACGCTGACAGAGAATCTGGTCCGTACACCGATCTTTAACCGTGTAAGTAACAGCATGTACCGGGAGGCTACGATGGTTGCCACCAGCTATCTTCCCGGTTATTTTTCCGGTGAATTGCAGGAATCTGATACACAGATGATCTTATCCGGGATTGAGACCCAGCTGGATGCCGCAGTCTGGTTCGTTTCCAGAGATGGTAACATGATCGCCTCCGCCCATTCCAGTGAGTACCCGGCCGCTCCGGATACGATCAAGGATTTCGATCCTGCCGAATCCGGAAGTGACCGTTCACAGACCGGTGATTATCACGGATATTTCGCCAATGATGTCATCACCGTGACCGTTCCGGTGACTTACGGGTATTTCCCAAAAGGTTATCTGATGATCCATCAGTACACCACCGTCGTTGACACCATGACGGATATATTAATGCGTGGTGTGTATATCACATTCATCGTGATTTTCCTGCTCTCGTTCATTATCCTGCTGGCATTCCATTTCCTTGTCTACCGCCCGCTTCACAAGATCACCGAAGCTGCAACGCAGTATGCTTCCGGCAATCTGGAGTATGAGATCCCGGTCACGACCGAAGACGAGATGGGTTATCTGTCCGCATCACTGAACTATATGTCTTCACAGCTTCGTGATATGGAAGATTACCAGAAGAAATTTGTGGCAAATGTATCCCATGATTTCCGTTCTCCGCTTACTTCCATCAAAGGGTATGTGGAAGCTATGACAGACGGAACTATCCCGCCTGAATTACACGAGAAGTATCTGAAGATTATCTTATTCGAAACGGAACGCCTGACAGACCTGACACATGATCTGCTGACATTAAATGAGTTCGATACCAATCACCTGCTTCTCAACCGGGAAGTATTCGATATCCACGAGATGATCAAACACGTGGCGGCATCCTTCGAGGGAGTCTGCACCCAGAAGAAGATCTCTATTGAGCTGGTCTTCGCAACAAAGCATCTGAATGTAAATGCCGACAAACGTAAAATCCAGCAAGTCTTATACAACCTGCTGGACAATGCCATTAAATTCAGTGATCCGGATTCCATTATTACCATCGAAACAACAGACCGCGGTGAAAAAGTATATACCGCAGTCAAAGATAATGGGATCGGAATTCCAAGGGCGGCACTCGGAAAAATCTGGGAACGTTTTTACAAAAGTGATCTCTCCCGCGGGAAAGATAAGAAAGGCACCGGTCTTGGGCTTGCGATCGTGAAAGAAGCGGTGCAGGCACATGGTGAGAATATCACTGTAGTAAGTACGGAAGGGGTGGGAACAGAGTTCTCATTTTCACTTCCGAAAGCTGCTGGTTAATATAACAGGGAATTTTTCCTTGTCTCCATAAAAAAAAAAGTCACTTCTGCTCATATTCACAGAAATGACTTTCTTTTTTTATTTTGTATAAAGCATCTTCTTCACTTCATCCGTCTTCAGATTCTCTTTTGTCACCCAGGTATACCCTGTATTCACTACAGCTTCATTTCCCATAGCAAGAGAAGCTCTTGCCGCAGCCACCACGGTTGCGTATCCCATGCCGAATGGGTTCTGCACGATCAATCCATTGACCTTACCGTCTTTCAGATCCTGGATCTCATCATCATTGGCATCAAAACCGATCACTTTTACGTTTTTCTCCATTTTATTTCTTTCCAGGCCCTCAACTGCCAGCTTTACAGAATCGCCGTTTGCCGCAAAGCAGCCGGTGATATTCGGATGTTTTGCAAGGATGTAATCGACTACCTGGTCTTCTGTAATACTGTCTGCAGCCACTATATCTTCTCCGATAAGCTGTCCGTCCGGAAGTTCACTGTCTTTTGGACGATAAGTTCCGGCGTTGATCTCATCCGATACTGTCTTCTGCATATTGCTCAATTCATCCATATGATATACATTTACCACAGAAATATTCGGATGGTTCGCTGTCAGTTCATCCGTCACAGCTTTTTCTCTCTGAAGAGCAGCCTGTGATTTCGAATCCTGAATGAACAGAACTGCTTCCCCGCTGTCTCCCATCTCTTCTGCCAGCCTCTGTGCTGCTTCTGTTCCTGCAGCCACATTGTCCGTCGATACATCCGCAGCCACTCCCTGATAATCAGACCCGGAATCAAAAGTAACAACCGGGATCTCGCTGTCGGTTGCGAGATCAAACTGTACCTGACAAGCCTGCAGATCTACAATTGAGATTCCGATCGCAACCGGATATCTGTCCAGTTCTTCATCCAGAAGGTTCACCTGATCATCCACATTGTCTGCTTTATCCGGTGCATTGTATGTTACTTTTATCTTGTCTTTTCCTGTATATCCAAGACTTGCATTCAGATCCTCTGCAGCCTGTGTCACGCCTTTCTTTACTTCATCCCAATACTGCGTACCATTCGCCTTTCCTATAATAGAAATATAGTCTCCTTTTTTCAACTTCAGTCCGTCTGTATTATTATAAGCCGCCGGACTGATCAGGTCTAATTTGCCCTGATATTCCTTCTCTTCTGTCTTGGTTGTATTCTTCTCTGCTTCAATCTTCTTCTCTTCATCCGTTGCTTTCGGCGTCTGCTGACATCCGCATACAAGCAGTGCCGTACCAAGCAGCATAGCAATGATTCGATTTCTTTTCATTTTCCTCTCTCCTATATCCGGTATCATTTCTACCTGTATTATATTCTACTCCTATTTTTACTTCTATTTTTCTCATACTTTATCAGCATTCTATACTATACACCAAAACGGTGAAAATTTGTTGAACTTTTTATTGAAATTTTTCTTAATTTTAACCGGAATTTACCGGAAATCAAAAAGAATGTCTCCTTTCACCACCGAATATGCTTTTTCACAACAGTATCTGCTAACACAAGTTAGTTATGACTAAACTTTTATGTATTTCCAAAAAAACATGTAATTTACTTGTTTATTTCGGCTTTTTGTATTATGATATGGACAGAGACAACGAATTGGTTTATGTCTGGAATTTAAACTCAAAGGAGGGTATAATACTATGGCACACGTAATTGGTGATGAATGTGTAAGCTGCGGATCTTGCGAAGCTGAATGTCCAGTAGGAGCTATTTCTCAGGGAGCAGAGCATTATGAAATTGATGCTGACGCTTGTGTAGATTGTGGAGCATGTGCAGCTCAGTGTCCAGTAGGAGCTATCTCTGAAGGCTAATCATTCGAAATAAGAAGCATATACAAAGAACCTGCTAACGGCAGGTTCTTTTGCATATTCAGGTAAATTCATGCGCAGTATTTATGTACTGCGCATTTTTCAACATTTTTGTTTCCCTCGACGGATTCTGACGAAATCGGTGCTTTCCCCTGTGCTATGATACATTTACCCATAAGGGACAAGTATTATAATATAAGGGGGTATCTAATGTGGGAAATCATACCAATGCTTTGAATACTTTAGAACAGATCAAACGCGAGACCAAAGATGATGCCAGACTGTATGCATGTATCAGGGATCTCTACGAACAGGGTGTCTCCCTTTCCGATCTCAAAGCCCTGATCCCGGATATCAGACGGACCAGAGAGCAGCTTCAGTTAAAGCGTATGCTGCAGAATAACAACGAAGTGCTTCTCAGCATGTTCAGCCAGGAGATGTCATTTCTTCTGGATGCAAAAGAACGCCAGGAAGAACTGGAATTCAAAAAACTGGACCAGCTGATCCGCCAGCAGCAATCCTTTCGGAAAGCTTCGGCCGATGCCGGTCCAGTAAAAAAACTAAAACGAATCTTCCTGTCTGCTTAGGTTCGCAAACTTTGTGTACTCACCTAACCAGGCCAGATTAACGGTCCCTACCGGGCCGTTTCTTTGTTTTGCGATAATAATTTCTGCCTGTTTCTTAAATTCGGAATCTTTATTGTAGTATTCATCTCGGTAGATGAACATTACCACGTCCGCATCCTGCTCGATGGCTCCGGATTCACGGAGGTCGGAAAGCATCGGACGCTTATCCGGACGGCTTTCTACCGCACGGCTTAACTGCGACAGCGATACGACCGGTACATTCAGCTCTCTGGCAAGTCCCTTTAACTGACGGGAAATGTCTGAGACTTCCTGCTGTCTGGACTCGGAACTCTTCCCTACACTTCCGGTCATTAACTGTAAGTAGTCGATGATGATGATATCCAGTCCGTGCTCCAGCTTGTATTTCCTGCACTTTGATCTTAATTCCGAGATGGAGATACCCGGTGTATCATCTATGATCAGTTTCGACTGACCGATCACACCTGCTCCTTCAATCAGTTTCTCCCAGTCGGAATCTTTCATATTACCAGTTCTGAGTGACTGTGCATCTACCTGTGATTCCAGTGAGAACAGTCGGTTTACCAGCTGTTCCTTTGACATCTCAAGACTGAAGATGGCAACCGCTTTATTCTTCTTGAATGCCATATACTGTGCAATGTTCAGGACAAACGCCGTCTTACCCATAGACGGACGCGCCGCGATCAGGATAAAATCCGACGGCTGGAATCCGGACAGTTTATAATCCAGATCGATAAATCCGGTCGGGATTCCCGTAACGGTTCCCTTACTCTTAGATGCCTTTTCAATCTTATCCAGCGCATTCAGGACCACCTGCTTGATCGGAACATATTCGCCTGTCGTTCGTCTCTGTAATAACTGGAACATGGATTTCTCGGTCTGTTCCATGATAGACTCCAGAGGTTCTTTTCCGGCATAGCACATATTTTCAATCTCTTCGTTCAATTTGATCATCTTACGCATCACAGATTTGTCTGCCACGATCTGTGCATAATATTTCACGTTCGCAGAAGTCGGCACTGCTGTCACCAGGTCTCTGACAAATTCCAGACTGGCAATCTCTGCCGGTACATCTTTTTCCTTCAGTCGTTCCTGCAAAGTAATCAGATCGACCGGTTTCCCTTCATTGAACAGTTCGATCATCGAATCAAAGATCACTCCATATGACGCCTGATAAAAATCATCACCACTGATGATTTCTCCTGCAGTGGTGATGGCATCTTTATCCATAAGCATGGCGCCGACAACAGACTGTTCTGCTTCGATGCTGTGTGGCATGACTCGTTTGATGAGTGCTTCTTCCACGCCTGAATTCCTCCTATGCTTCTTCTTTTACAACAACTTTCAGCTCAGCCGTTACCTTTGGATGCAGCTTAACCGGAACCGTATGTGTTCCCAGTGTTCTGATTGCTTCTTTTAACTGAACTTTCTTCTTATCAATCGTAAGATCCATCTGTTTTTTGACTTCTTCTGCAATCTCCTTTGAAGATACAGAGCCGAACGCTCTGCCGCCTTCACCCATCTTGATCGCAACTTCAATCTTTCCTGCTTCAATCTTTCTGCCAAGTTCCTGGGCATCCTCATACTGCTGCTGAGCGATCTTGTCATCGTTCGCTTTCTTTAATTTCAGGTCATTTAAATTCTTTCCGTTAGCTTCTACACCTTTATTTTTCTTTAAGATGAAATTTCTTGCGTATCCATCGCTGACGTTTACGATCTCTCCCTTTTTACCAAGTGACTTTACGTCTTCTGTCAAAATTACTTTCATTACAAGTCTCCTCCTTCTATCATCTCGTCAATCACCTGTTTTAAGCAGGCTACCGCTTCATCCATATCCGTATGGTTAAACTGTGCACCGGAAGCGTTCATATGACCGCCTCCGCCCAGACGTTCCATGATGATCTGTACGTTAACTTCATCGATCGAACGTGCGCTGACGTATATTCTTCCATTATATTCTGTTAATACAAATGATGCTTTGATCGCACTGATATCCAATAATTCATTTGCCGCCTGTGCCCCGATGATCGTCGGGCTTTCAATGTGAAGATCCACACCTCTTGCAATGGCAAATTTGTTACGGTACACTTCTGCACTGCTGATGATCTCCGCTTTTGCCCTGTAAGATTCCATATCGTCACGGAACAACTTTCTTACCAGCGTAATATCTGCACCGGATCTTCTCAGGAATGCTGCCGCCTCAAAAGTACGGACTCCGGTACTGTTCACAAAGTTGTTGGTATCGATCATGATACCGGCATACAGGCTGCTCGCCTCAATCTTCGGGATCTTGATCCCATCTACAATATACTGCAATACCTCTGATACCATCTCACAAGCCGATGAGGCATATGGCTCAATATAAGATAACAGTGCATTATCAATATTGTCACTGCTCTGTCTGTGATGATCCAATACCACGATCGTCTTCGTTGTCTTCAGAAGTTCCTCACACTCTGTCATCATCGGACGGTTCGTATCTACAACGACTACCATTGAATTCTCATCTGCCATATTCATCGCCTGTGACGACGTCAGAAACAGATCATCCGGATAAGCCGGATCCTGTTCGAATAATTCATATAAAGGCCTGAGTGATGCCGACACTTCATTGATCACAATATAGGCACGTTTCTCCAGTGCCAGTGCCGCACGATAGATTCCCATTGCCGCACCGAACGCATCCACATCTGTCAGCTTATGCCCCATAACGAATATCTTATCTTTGACCGTGATAAATTCACGCAGCGCCTCAGCTTTTACACGCGCCTTTACACGGGTATTCTTCGCTGTCTGTTCACGCTTTCCGCCATAATAGGTAACACCGTGACAGTCCTTGATCACCGCCTGGTCGCCGCCTCTTGCAAGTGCAAGGTCAATCGCTACACGCGCATAGTTATAACTCTGTGCATAAGAATCGGAACTCAGTCCAAGACCGATACTAAGTGTTGCCGGAATCCCGTTTCCGATATTTACGGATTTTACGTCATCCAGCAGGGAGAACTTATCTTCTTCCAGCTGTTTAAAATAAGACTTCCGGATAATGATGAAATACTTGTCATTCTCCAGCTTCTTGACGATTCCGTCAACTTTTGCAATATACTGGTTGATCTTACGGTCTACCAGTGCCATCAGAAGTGACTGTCTGACCTCTTCCACACTGTCGATCACTTCATCGTAGTTATCGATGTATACCAGACCTGCAACCATTCTCTGCTCTTCATTTTCCCTGAGCGTACGGTTCAGTTCTGTAACATCCTGAAGATATACCGCAATGAAATATTCCTTCTCCTTCGGCAATTCCATAAGCTGTTCCGTATCGCTGAATCCCTCTACCGATACCCTGCGCAGCTCTGCCTGGTATTCCTTATCATCATAATATACTTCCATCGTGACCTTCTGCTGATCCTCTTTTGGAAATATACTCCGGTTCAATTCCGGAATGTATTTACTGATGTAAGCTTCTCCTTTTGGCTTTCCGCCCAGAATTGCTTCGAATTCGTCATTCATCCAGACTGCTTTCCCATCATCTAACAGGATCGCATAGGGAATCGACAGTTCCCTCAGCAGCGTATTCTGGACAATGCCATACTGTGCAGCAAATTCCACGAGATCCTTCATGATGATATTCTTACTGTAAAAATACAGTCCGCCTACCATGATGATATATATCAGCACAAATACGGCCATCAGGATTCCCGCCCTGTGATCCATCTTATACACCCACAGGTCCATTGCGATCAGGAGCAATGCCATGATTGCCGGCCACTGAATATAAAGCTTCAACTGGCCTTTTAGCTGCACCTTTCCATTTTCATTCTTTTTTTCCATGATTCTCGCCTCTGTTCGTGAGTCTTACTCACTACTTTTGCAATACAAAATGCCGATGGCATCTCACACTACACTTTACATACGTGATGATTATACCATTTCTTATCACAAAAAGAAAGATGGGAAATCTTAACGTTCTGTTAAGTGTTTCCCACCTGTCTATATTTTTATTTCTTAAGTTCCTTTTTCATTTATGCCTCATATCCGTTAGGATTCTGTGACTGCCATCTCCATGTGTCTGCACACATCTCGTCCAGACCTTTTTCTGCTTTCCATCCAAGAACTTTCGCTGCCTTTGCAGGATCTGCATAACACATTGCGATATCTCCGGCTCTTCTCGGCTTGATCTCGTAAGGAATCTCCTTGCCGCATGCTTTTCCAAATGCTTTTACCATATCAAGTACGGAATATCCCACACCTGTTCCAAGATTGATCACGTCAAGTCCAGGATTGCTGAAGATATAATTAATTGCTTTTACATGTCCTTTTGCAAGGTCTACTACATGAATGTAATCACGGACTCCTGTTCCATCCGGTGTATCATAATCATCCCCGAACACACCCAGTTTTTCAAGCTTTCCTACTGCCACTTGTGAAATATATGGCATCAGATTATTCGGAATTCCCTTTGGATCTTCTCCGATACGTCCGCTTTCATGCGCTCCGACAGGATTGAAATAACGAAGCAGGATGACATTCATATCCGGATTTGCCTTCTGTACATCTGTCATGATCTGTTCCATCATAGA
>CAKRCY010000065.1:0-10201 GCA_934309195.1 uncultured Dorea sp. | reverse complement strand
TCTTCTTCTGCTGTCACAATAATTTCTTTTCCGCCGCTTACATGCAGTGCCCATGGTCCTTCTGTAAATACATCTTTTCTGCTGACTGTTGTTTTTTCATTTTCCCATGCATAAGTTACTTTTCCCGAGAGGAGAAGAACTGCGATCTCCTCTCCGGCTCTTTTGAATGTTCTGGAATATCCAGCTTTCATACTATATACACGGATATCCATCATCATTGCCTTGTAATCATTGTCATAAGTGGTAAGAATCATCTCGCCATATTCATCAAATTTCGGATAACCAAATACCTTACTCACTGTCTTACGCCTCCTAAATCTATCTTTACAAATTTTAGTAATCTCTTGCTTCTCTTCTTCCTTCCAGAACACCAACGCATGCCTTTCTTACAGATTCCTTAGAAGAAGTCGTTGCAATTCCTACATTCCACCATGATTCATATCCGTCGGTCATCGTCTTTGGAATAACTTTTAAGTCGAATAAGCAAGCTTTCTCCTGCTTCTTCGCATCTTCCAGTGCTGCCTCCAATTCTGCGATTGTCTTACACGTGTAAGCCTTAAGTCCATATCCTTCACCGATCTTTGCATAATCAACCGGGATCAAATCCCCACAAGGCTTCTTACCGTCTGTGTAACGGAACTCTGTTGCAATACTTCCGATACCATGATTCATTTCCAGATTGTTGATACATCCGAATCCACAGTTATCGAATACCAGAATATTGACTTTCTTTCTCTCCTGCATGATCGTCATGATCTCGCTGTGTAACATCTGGAAGCTGGAATCTCCGACCACGCAGTATACTTCATTATCCGGTTCTGCGAATTTTACGCCGAGTGTTGCTGCTACTTCATATCCCATGCAGGAATATCCGTATTCTGCATGATAGCCGCCGCGCTTGTCTGTTGTCCACATTCTCTGCATACAACTTGGAAGGGAACCGCCTGCTGTAATAATAGTCGCATCTTCATCGATCACTCTGCGGATTGCTGCAAGTGCTGCTGTCTGTGTGATCTTTCCGTTTGTCATCTTTACGAATTCCGGAATCGTTCTTGGATCTCTTGCCTTGATGATCGGCTCGAAATCATCTCCTGTATATTCAATGCCTGCCAGGCGGACCATTTCTTCGTCCCATACCTTCTTGGCTTCTTCGATCTCTCCGTTATATGCAGATACATAGCCGCGTGCACGAAGCTTCTCTGCCAGCGCTTCTACCGTAACCTTTGCATCTCCGACTGCCTTTACTGCATCCATCTTGTAAGCGTGGAATCTGCAGTTGTTGATCGTTACGAATCGTACGTCCGGGTTCTTGAACAGTCTCTTGGAGCTTGTTGTGAAGTCTGACATTCTCGAACCGATCGCAATGACTACATCTGCATCTTTTGCGATAATATTGGAAGCATAGGTTCCTGTCACTCCGATACCTCCTAAGCAGTAAGGATGACCGGACTTGCAGGCACTCTTTCCTGCCTGGCTTTCGCCAAATGGAATCTTGAATTCTTCACAGAACTTTTCTACTGTCTCACCGGCTTCTGAGTAACGGACACCACCACCTACGATCACGAGTGGCTTCTTAGCTTCTGCAATGATCTCTGCAAGATCTTCCAGTTCTTCTTCTACCGCTACAGGTCTTGTGATTCTATGTACACGTTTCTGGAAGAAATATTCCGGATAATCATAAGATTCACCTTCTACATCCTGGCAAAGAGCGATGCAGCATGCGCCTGTCTCGGCAGGATCTGTCAGAACTCTCATTGCATTAATGAGTGCTGTCATGATCATCTCCGGTCTTGTGATGCGGTCCCAGTACTTACACACCGGCTTGAATGCATCATTGGTTGTTGTTGCCAGGCTGTTGCTCTGCTCTAACTGCTGCAATACCGGATCCGGCTGTCTGGAAGCAAATGTATCTGCCGGGAACACCAGAAGCGGAATGTTATTAACCGTTGCTGTTGCGCATGCTGTTACCATATTTGCTGCTCCAGGTCCTACAGACGAAGCACATGGAATGATTTTCTTACGATTGCTCTGCTTTGCAAATGCGGTTGCTACATGACACATTCCCTGTTCGTTTCTTCCCTGAAGGACTCTTAACTGTCCAGGATCTGTATCCAGCGCTTCTCCAAGTCCTACTGCGATTCCGTGTCCGAAGATGGTGAAGAATCCTTCTACGAATTTTGTCTCTTCCCCGTCCATGGAAACGTACTGATTATCAAGAAATTTCACAATTGCCTGTGCAACTGTCATACGGATTGTCTTTGTCATTGTTCTCTTCCTCCTGCTGCTTTTTTATACTCTTGCGATCATTTCGCCAAATTTTTCTTTTTCTTCTTTAATAAATGCATGTACTGCGTCCGGTCCCGGAAGGGAATCTGAACAGTTGTTGCTTCTTACCATCATGGATGCTTCTGCGGAACCAAATTCCAGACAGTCGATCACTTCCCAGCCCTGATATAATCCATATAAGAATCCGGAACCATATCCGTCTCCGCCTCCGAATCCCTTTCTTGCTTCTACCGGGAATGGCTTGATGCTGAACTTCTGTCCGTCACAGGTATAAGCGGTAGATCCTTTCATTCCATGCTTGATCACTACGATCTTAGCGTTGTATCCCTGCCATAAGCTTGCGCTTTCTTCATCTGTCATACCTTCTTTTATCAGCTTCTCTGTCAGGTCGAATTCTTCTCTGGATCCCATGATGATGTCTGCCTCTTTTGCTATGATAGAGTAGTAAATGGAGATCTCATCACTGTTCTTCCAGTTGTATTCTCTGTAGTCAACATCGAAGATGACTTTTGTATCATTCTTCTTTGCAAGCATTACTGCTTTGATCGCTGCTTCTCTGGAAGGACTTTCTGCAAGTGCTGTTCCTGAGATCAGGATTGCTTTGGACTGTTTGATGTAGTCTTCATCGATATCATCTACATGTAACTGAAGGTCTGCGATGCAGTTTCTGTACATCAGGATGTGGCTTTCTTTTTCTGAGAGCATCTCGGTAAATGTAAGTCCGAGCTTCTCACCGTTTGTACATCTTGTGATGTGTGATGTGTCAATTCCCTGTTTGTCAAAATATTCTGTTACATAATCACCGAACTGATCATCGGATACTTTTCCGAGGAATCCTGCTTTTAATCCGTGTCTTGTAACACCTACTGCAATGTTCGCCGGAGATCCTCCGACGAATTTTTCAAATGTGTGTACGTCCTTTAATGGTTTGAATTCTTCTTTTACCTGATCGTTGTAAGCCGGGTTGAAGTCGATTGCGACTCTTCCGAGAAGTATCAGGTCCATTGGTCTTGTCTGGTCAAATTCTACATATTTCATATCTTGCATCCTCCTGCTTTTTCCTTTTTGCTCTTTTGCGTGCTTTATTGTTTTATTTGTGTGCTTTCTTGCGTGTTTCATTTGTTGACTGTATATTAGCACACGCTTTTTGAATGCGCAATAGTATTTTTGATTATTTTTCATTTCCCGCATTGTTCACAATTTACAGTGTGTGTTATTGTTGTTTTTGCACAATCTCGCTTTGTATTGCACGCATTTTAGCACGCAAAAAAGCACCAACCATTATGGTCAGTGCAAGTATATTTCTAATAATCATTCCGTTATTTTACAAATTTTTGCATTATTTGCGGGTTATACTGTTTTTCAAATGCATACAACGATATTCTGAAGGTGTTAATTGATAACGTTTTTTAAATACTCTGCAAAAATAATCAACATTATGAAACCCACTTTCATAGGAGATCGTTTTTATTTTTTTATTCGTATTTTTTAACAACCAGGAAGCAGTCTGCAACCGGTATCCTATCAGATAATTAACCGGTGTAGTATGTAAAAACCGGTGGAATAAATGAAGCGCAGTACTTTTGCTGATTCCTATATATGAAGCTATCTCATCCAGAGACAGATCATGCTTATAGTTTTCATGTATATATTGCATCATTAGCTGTACTCTTTTCTGCCCGCCCTCATCAACCGTCTGCGCCTCTTCTTTATTCGATACATTTATATTTTCATAAAAAGTCAGCCATAAATCCTCCACCCATGCCAAAGTAGCAAGCTCTCTTATTTTCTCATCTTTCTGTATTTCCATTATTTTTATCATATTTTGTATGATCCTTGTCTGCCATGATACATCACTCCGGAAACACTGAAACAATATATTCGATGAAATAACCGGTAAAATATATTTTTTATAAATCAGACTGTTCTCCGGTGCAATAAATTCAGGCATACATAGAAAGTTAGGAATAATACCAACGGATGATGTATAAAACCGGTGCAGTATTTTAGAATTGATAAAAATTCCTTCTCCTTCTGACAATGCGATCTGCTTTTCACCTATCCCGCATATAACCTTTCCAGACTCTACATATAAAAATTCAAATTCTCTGTGCCAGTGCCATTCAATACAATGGAAATCAAATAATTCCAGATTGTCATAATAATACTGGAATGGATAATCACTATTTCCATGCTGTTTGATTTCCATAAATTCGTCATCCGTAAGTATTTTATTATACTCCATCACCACATCCCCCTCTTTTTACGATATTATACAGTATTTCTGTGATTTATTTCAATGTAATCATCTATTATTTGCTATATACTTAAGCACACAAAGGAGGAAAAAATATATGGACACTTTTAAAAAAACGAATTATCATAAGACGAAAACTGCCTGTTACATGGGCTTTATCACACAGGCTGTTACAGCAAACTTCGCACCTCTTCTTTTTTTGAAATTTCACAGTGAATATCATATTGATCTTGGCAATATTGCTCTGATATCCACTTTCTTCTTTCTCACACAACTTCTGGTCGATCTGTTCTGTGCCAAATTCGTAGATTATATCGGCTACCGTGTGTGCATTGTTGTATCCGAACTCTGTGCTGCGCTGGGTTTGATCGGACTGGCATTTTTACCTGATCTTCTACCGGATCCTTTTATCGGAATTATATGCAGTGTCATCATTTATGCCATTGGAAGTGGTTTAATAGAAGTACTTTGCAGTCCTATTATCGAAGCCTGTCCATTTGAAAACAAAGAGGCGACTATGAGCCTTCTCCATTCGTTTTACTGCTGGGGAGCTGTTGGAACAATTTTGATTTCCAGTTTGTTTTTCCTGATATTTGGAATAGACAATTGGAAATGGCTTGCCGTAATATGGGCAATCATTCCTGTAGTCAATACTTATAACTTCATGACCTGTCCGATTGAACATCTGGTTGACAGTGGCGCCGGAATGGGAATCCGAAACCTGTTTTCCCAACCATTTTTCTGGGTTGCTATATGCCTGATGATCTGTTCCGGTGCTTCCGAACTCGCAATGGCTCAATGGGCTTCTGCTTATGCCGAATCCGCGCTGGGATTATCAAAAACACTGGGAGATCTGGCAGGACCATGTATGTTTGCAGTAACAATGGGAATCAGCCGTATGCTTTTTGGAAAATATGGGGAACAGTTAGATTTAATGAAATTTATGAGTGCTTCCGGAATATTATGTGTGATCTGCTATCTTCTTACTGCCTTATCCTCTAATCCGGTTGTTGGACTTGTCGGTTGTATTGCATGTGGATTTTCAGTTGGAATTATGTGGCCGGGAACAATCAGTATTTCCTCGAAAGCATTTCCAACAGGAGGAACAGCTATGTTCTCTCTTCTTGCAATGGCTGGAGATTTAGGTGGCAGCATTGGACCTGGAATTGTTGGCCGTATCACCCAGAATGCGGGAAATAATATTAGGATTGGCATGGGCTGCGGACTTATTTTCCCGGTAATTTTATTGTTTATGCTATTCCTGCTGTATCGGGAAAACCGGCATACCCCGAAATAACTGTAGAAAGCATAACTCCATGACGCAAAGATAACCGCCCATTCTGAGCGGTTATTTTATAACACTATTTGTTTCCGTTTTCTTTCTGCTCCACATAATCCAGGATCATCTTCACAGCTCCGTCCACGCCGGTCTTAGACACATTGACAACCATGTCATAATGCTTCGGATCGTCACGTTTCATACCTGTGAAGCGTTCATAATATTCATTTCTCTGAATATCGCGCAGTTTTAATTCATTTAATGTCTGACCTTTGTAGTATTCTTTTCCTTCTTTTTCGCGGTACGCATCATCTGCATATACAAAGAAGGAGTAGCTGTGCGGCTGACCTCCCAGTACAAAGTTGGCACAGCGTCCGAGGAATACGCCCGGAGCCTGTTTGGCCAGTGTCTGGATGATCTTCGTCTGTTCTTCGAACATCCGCATATCGGTCACATCTTCGGCAACTCCCGCTGCCGGATATGCATATGGAGAAAATGCGAATGCTTCATTTTCATTATAGGAATCCAGATATTTTACAACTTTATCCATATCCTGTGATTCCATGCCAAGTTTCTCTGCCAACAGGCAGATGATCTGTCTGTCGTATACACGGCATTTTAACGCTTCGGCAAGACCTTCGGCGATCTTTCTTCCGCTTGCTCCATAGAGACGTCCGATGGCAATATTAATCTTGTTCTCACTTATTGCTACTATGTTCGGGATCTCTTCTGCAGGTGCTTCCGCTTCACCGCCTTCTCTTGCGATCAGTTCTTTCATCATCTGGTCATACTGCTTATCCAGTTTGTAGCATGCTGCCAGCAAGAACATAACTGCCCAGATTGCAATCGGTACATACAGATAGAAGACGCTGATTGCACGGATTGCAGATGCTGGCTGTACTTCTTTTAATCCGTCAAATGCTGCCCATGAAAGAACGGCACCCATGATAGCAGATGTGAATCCGGATCCGGCTTTCTGTCCCATACTCATAGAAGAGAACATCAGTCCTTCGATACGGTATCCGGTCTTCCACTGGCCATATTCGATGGCATCACTTGGAAGCGAGTACTGTACTCCATAGAATGGAGCAATTCCAAATCCTCTCATGATACAGGTGAGCATTCCAAGGGATACGCTTGTTGCATTCAATAAGAAGATCAGCTGTCCGGCAATTCCAAGAAGACATCCGGCGCAGATCAGTTTTCTCTTTCCATATTTCGGAAGAAGTTTTGGAATCATGGCGATTCCTACGATCGTCGCAATCTTTTCTGATGCAGATAATGGTGTCACAAGATTGACATTTCCTAATACGTACTGACAATAATACGTCAGGTCGGTTCCAATGATGATCTGATATACGGTGTAGAATAACATCAGTCCCAGCGCGATCAGAAAATACCGGTTGGTTACGGTTGCTTTTAATGCAGTCCAGAACGGCACATCTTCTTCTTTGCTTTTCTGTGCTGTCTGTACACGTTCCGTACAGGTCATATAGGTATTTACAAGTACGAATACGGAGATGACTGCATACACTGCGGTTACTGTGATCCATGCAGCCTGTGTATTACCGATCATATCTGCCACGATATTGATGAGTGGCAGGGTAAATGCTGTGATGATCATACTTGCGGTAATGGATAATACCATACGGATGTTACAGATGGTATCTCTCTGTCTTCTGTCACGGCTCATCAGTGAACCAAGTGCATGGAATGGCTGGCTGATCGCCGTATAGACAACCGTGTTCATAATATTATAAGTAACAAATGCATAGACTACTTTTCCGATCGGACCAAGTCCCGGCATTGTAAATAATACGATCGCCGCAAGTGCATAAGGCACTGCCAGTCTTAAGATCCAGATTCTTGCTTTTCCATATTTGGAATGTGTCCTGTCAATGATGGTTCCCATAAGTACGTCCGAGAAACCATCGAATACACGGGAAATCAGCATGATCATTCCGACTGCTCCTGCCGATATTCCAACTACGTTCGTGTAAAAATAGATCAGAAGCGTTGAGGTCATGGTATACATCAACGTAAGTGCCGGGTCTCCGAAGCAGTATGCCAGCTTCTCCGACAAAGGCACGACGATGAATTCATCCATGTCCTTTCCCTTCTGCTTATAATTCAATACTTCCGCTACCGATTTCATATCGTATCCTCCAACTGTCAGGGGGAGCTAAAGCTCCCCTTAACTATCCCAATAATTCTCTTTCGATCCGCTCTCTTGCCTCCGGCGCCTGTTTGTCCATCTTCTCAGGGAACCCGAACATTGATACACAGGCAATATTATCCCCACCAGCTTTTGGTGCACTCGCTTTTAGCTGTCTGTTAGCGAAATCCATTTCTCTTAAAGTCTCGAAGATTCCGTCAAAATCTACATCCCCTTCGCCCATAGCGAGATGTTGGTGAATGGTCACATCTGCTTTTCCTCTTCCATTTAACCATGGCGGATTGGCAATGTAACGGCAGTCCAGTGTCTGATTATAAGTATCTGCAAATAACACATGTGTCAGCTCATCTCCAGCATATTTTAACATCGAACGGACATCCCCTTTTCCTTCATCATAGAAGAATCCGTGCGGTGAAGAATATACGTATCCAAGATATGGCGAACGGAAAGATTTGACCATGTCACATGTCTCGTTATTCAGCTCACAGAAATCATATGGATGAGACTGGATCTCTACACGTATCTTATTCTTCTCAATAATCGGAAGCAGTTCTTCCATAGATTTGAACCACATGCCATTGCAGATTTCCTGCTGATTCGGATCTCCGGATAACTCCGTATTGATAACAGATACCCCCATATCTGCCGCGATCTCGATCATGCGTTTCCAGTTGGCTACTGCAAACTGACGCTGCTCTTCGGTCGGTCCTGACCAGCGGTATACAACGATGAATGATGATATCTCCACGCCCGTCTCTCTCAATGCTTTCCTGTATTCCATCTCACACTCTTTTGAGAACAGTGGATGTTTGTAAAATGGATTGATCCTTGGATGTGGTGACTGTTCAATATATTTGTATCCCCAGTCAGCCACCTGATGAACCATCCAATTGATATCCATAGACTGCTTTGCCAGTACATCTACATCAAATGCTATCTTCATAATATATTTGCTCCTTTCATTTTCTTACAAACCGGTTTTTTCTGCAATATATTTTCTTGCCTTCATTGCGTATTCCAACGGATTTGCTTTTGCCGGATCCTGCTCTGCTTCTACGACTACCCATCCTTCATAATCTGCTTCTTCTAAGATTTTAAAGATCGGTCCGAAATCCACATCCCCGTCTCCCGGTACGGTAAATGTTCCTTCTCTTACGCCTTTTAAGAAGCTCCATTTTTCTTTTCTTGATTTCTCTACGACATCTTTCCTGAGATCTTTCAAATGTACATGACGCACACGATCTACATATTTGCTCAGTACTTTTTCAGGATCAATTCCCGCAAATGAGAGATGTCCGCTGTCAAATAACAGGTATACCAGATCCGGATCTACCGATTCCATAAAGCGGTCGATCTCTTCTTCTGTCTGAACCACGGTTCCCATATGATGATGGAATGTCAGTACCATTCCTTTGTCTTTTGCAATCTTTCCAAGTTTGTTAAGACCTGTCACAAGCTTGTCCCATTCCTCGTCGTTCATCACATATTTACCTTCCTGGATCGGATGGTCGAGTTTTCCCTGAATACTGTAGCTCTGCTCGGATACACCGATGCATTTTGCTCCTACTTTTTTCAGAAAATCACACTGTTCGATAAATGCGGCTTCTGTCTCTTCATATGGACGACTGATCAGGAATGAGGAGAACCACTGGTTACAAATGGTCATTCCCCTGAGATCCAGTGCTTTTTTCAGCACTTCCGGATCTGCCGGATAGTGACTTCCTACTTCCGATCCTGTGAATCCTGCCAGTGCCATCTCACTGACTGTCTGTTCAAATGTATTCTCTTTTCCAAGATCCGGCATATCATCATTAGTCCAGCCGATCGGTGCAATTCCCAAAGATACTTTTTCTTTATTTAACATATCTTAAATCCTCCTTCCGGCATCTGCTACTGTTGGTTCAGCAACTTTTCTATACCGGTTCTTTTTTCTGATAACTTTTTAACATTTGTCTGTTTTCTATAATGGCTGCCGCTTTGCATTGCGACAGCCGTAAAGTGAATATATAATCTGATACTGATTATGCGAAATATTTTGCCACAAAGTCTCTTGTCACTTCTGCAGCTTTCTTCACGTTCTCGTCATGAGACATTGCATAATATTCCGGACGGAATTCTTCGATCGTGCATACGCCGTCGAATCCGATCTCTTTTAATGCTCCGGCGATTCCGGCATGGTCTACCACACCTTCTCCCGGCCACA
>CAKRCY010000064.1:0-10724 GCA_934309195.1 uncultured Dorea sp. | reverse complement strand
TTTATCCAATATTCCTGTCGATGGCACAGTCCATTCCGGGAATAGACAAAGTGACGGAGAATAATGCTATGCTTGCGGCATTATATGGAGGGGTTCTCCTTGGAATCGGTATCGGACTTGTGGTAAGAGTAGGTGCTTCTACCGGTGGAACCGATATACTGGCACTTGTGTTACACAAATGGTTTCATGTCCCGGTAGCGGTATTCTTGTATATCGTAGATTTTTCGGTGCTGGGATTTCAGATGCTGTTTTCAGATTCGGAACAGATACTGTATGGTATTCTGAATTTGTTTTTAAGTACGGTTGTGCTGAACCGGGTGATGCTTCTTGGAAAGTCACAGATCCAGTTATTTGTAATTTCGGACAAATACAGAGAAATCCGTCAGAAAGTCTTAACGGATATTGATGCCGGAGTGACGATGGTAGACATCGAGACCGGTTATGGAGAACAGAAGCAGCAGGGCGTATTATGTGTTATCCACAGCAGAAAGCTGTATTCGGTAAAAGAGGCAATTCAGGAGATCGATCCGAAAGCATTTATCACGATCACGCAGATCAATGAGGTAAGAGGACGCGGATTTACAATGGAAAAGCTGCGTTACGACGAATTGAATCATACGAAAAACTAGACTTTACAGGCATTGTGAGTTAGAATGTTAACAAAGATTGAAGGAAGGACGAGGTATCATATATGGAGAAATATACTGGCAAATCAATATTTAAAGGAATTGCAATTGGAAAAATATTGTTCTACCAAAAGGGAGAACAGCCTGTGAAACGTATGAAAATAGAGGATACTGCAGAACAGATCAAACGTTACGAGGATGCACGCGCAAAGGCAGCAGAGCAGTTGCAGGGACTGTATGAAAAAGCATTAAAAGAAGTCGGAGAAGCGAATGCTGCTGTATTTGAAGTACACCAGATGATGCTGGAAGATGATGACTACATTGATTCTGTTGTTAATATCATCGAGACACAGCAGGTAAACGCAGAATTTGCCGTTGCTACAACAGGAGATAACTTTGCAAAGATGTTTGCAGAGATGGAAGATGATTATTTCAAAGCGAGAGCAGCAGATGTAAAAGATATCTCGGAACGTATGGTGAATATCTTAAGCGGAAATGAAAGCGGTGGAGCCATCGGCGATGAACCTGTAATCGTTGTGGCTGAAGATCTTGCGCCAAGTGAGACTGTCCAGATGGACAAAGAGAAACTTCTTGCATTCGTAACCAGACTTGGATCTGCAAACTCACATACTGCAATCCTTGCAAGAACCATGAACATTCCGGCACTGATCGAAGTTGATATTAAAGAAGAGTGGAATGGAAAGATGGCAGTCGTAGACGGTTACACAGGAACATTCTACATTGATCCAGATGAAGAAACTTTAAAGAAAATGCAGGAAAAGAAAGAAGAAGATATCAAAGCAAGAGAGCTTCTTCAGGAATTAAAAGGAAAAGAAGATATAACAGTAGACGGAAAACATATCAAATTATATGCAAATATCGGCGGTGTAAAGGATGTTGCAAGTGTACTGGCCAATGATGCAGCCGGAATCGGTCTGTTCAGAAGTGAATTCTTATATCTGGAAGCGGATAATTATCCGGATGAAGAAGCACAGTTCCAGGCATACAAGACAGTAGCTGAGAACATGGCAGGTAAGAAGGTAATTGTACGTACACTGGATATCGGTGCGGACAAGCAGGTGGATTATTTCAACCTTGATCATGAAGAAAATCCGGCCATGGGATACCGTGCAATCCGTATCTGTCTGGACAGAAGAGATATCTTCCGCACACAGCTGCGGGCACTTCTTCGTGCAAGCGCATATGGTAACATTGGAATTATGTATCCAATGATCATTTCTGTAGATGAAGTGAAAGAGATCAAGAAGATCGTAGAGTCTATCAAAGCAGAACTGACAGAAAAAGGAATCGAGTACGGTGAAGTTGAACAGGGTATTATGATCGAGACACCGGCAGCAGTGATGATCAGCGATCTCCTGGCAGAGGAAGTTGATTTCTTCAGCATCGGAACAAATGACCTGACTCAGTATACACTGGCAATTGACAGACAGAACAGCAAGCTTGACAACATTTACGATGCACATCATCCGGCAGTGCTCCGCATGATCCAGAAGACGATCGAGAACGGACACAAAGCAGGATGCTGGGTTGGTATCTGTGGAGAACTTGGAGCAGATATGACTCTGACAGAGACATTCCTTAAGATGGGAATCGATGAATTGTCTGTATCTCCGACATTTGTTCTTCCAATCAGAAAACTGATCCGTGAGATGAGCACAAAATAATGGTTGCATAGACGGATATGCCGTACTATAATATAGGACGAAAGAAGATTCTTCGGGGCAGGGTGTGATTCCCAACCGGCGGTAAAGTCCGCGAACTGGTCATTTGAAGAATTTCTGGTCAGAGATATCTGGACAGATGTTATCAATGTGATGATCAGCCGATCTGGTGAGATTCCGGAACCGACAGTAAAGTCTGGATGAGAGAAGGATGATATGATATTTACAGAATTATCAGAATGATATGATTGCCCCGTTGCCCTTTGGGCGGCGGGGCTTTTGCTCGCTATGTGAATATTGTATGGTTCAAAATTAAGAAGTTTCTTCCTTTAGAATATAATTCAATTTAAAGGAGAAAGAAAGATGAGTACAAAAGTAATGGAAAGACAAAATGAAAAGAACAGAAACAAAATCAGGACAATGGCACAGATTGGTATGTTATCGGCAATCGCAACAGTATTGATGTTGTTCGAAATTCCGCTTCCGTTCGCTCCGTCCTTCTACGAGATAGATTTCAGCGAAGTACCAATCCTGATCGGAAGTTTTGCAATGGGACCACTCGCCGGAGCGGCAATAGAACTTATCAAGATCTTACTGAACTTTGCAATCAACGGAACTATGACAGCGGGAGTCGGAGAAATCGCAAACTTCCTGATCGGCTGTTCACTGGTTGTGCCGGCCGCATTGATCTACCATAAGAAACATACCAGAACCGGAGCAGTAGCCGGAATGGCAGCGGGAACCGTATTCATGACAGTAGTCGGATGTTTCCTGAATGCCTTCGTATTACTACCGGCATATGCCAAAGCATTCGGTATGCCGATCGACGGCCTGGTTGGAATGGGAACTGCCGTAAACAAACATATCACAGACCTTAAGACTTTCGTGATACTGGCAGTCGGACCATTCAATCTGCTGAAAGGTATACTCGTATCTTTGATCGTATTCCTGGTTTATAAAAAAATCAGTCCGATATTGAAGATGAATGCGTAATTTGGGATTTAATTTATTAACTGGGGGACGGCCTCTCAGTCCTTGAAGGAAACAATAGATAAGGCTTCTTGTTCAGGTTCCATACCATAAGAAACACTAAGAGAGTCAGAATCACCTAAAAGCAAAGGAACTACGCTCAAACTCGGCGTTCGCCTCAAACACGTTCGCTTCGTTCCTTTAACGGTGATTCTGACTCTCTAACCGTTTCTAATGGCATTCCACATTCACAATAATCCTTATCTATTGTTTCCTTCAAGTCGTGACTGGCTGCGGATATTAATAAATGAAATGCCCGAAAAGTGTAACCCGGTGGAGGCCACTACGGTTACGCAATTGCCATTTTATTCCGGTTCGGGTATCCAACGCCTTCCTGAATTAAATCCCAAATGAAATTTATTCCGCCGGGCAGATTTCCACCCAATACCCATCCGGATCATTGATAAAATAGATACCCATCTCCGGGTTTTCAAAACAGACACAATCCATTTCCTTATGGAATGCCAGTGCCGCATCCATATCATCTGTCTGCATTGCCAGATGAATCTCATTGTCTCCGAGATCGTAAGGTCTGTCCATATCGCGCAGCCATGTGAGCTCTAATTTGTGCGGGGTGGTATCGTCTCCCATGAATACCAGCTTGAAGCTTCCGTCGGCAGCTTCTGTCTCTTTTGTAATCTTAAGTCCAAGTGCTTTCTTGTAGAATTCGATAGACTTGTCAAGATCAGCAACGTTAATGTTATTGTGATAAAATGTGAATTTCATACAGATTCCTCCATTATTGATAAAAATTAATATATTTAAGCTGTTATCAGAAAGTATATCATGAGTAGCAGAAGAAAAAAAGATGTGTTATACTTAAAGATACTGAATACAGTAATGATTTCAAAAAATGGAAAAGGAGAGCTTATGATAATAGAGACAAACAGTGAGAAAGAGACTTGGAATCTGGGATTTAGTCTGGGCGAAAAAGCCTGTGCAGGACAGGTGTATACATTGGTGGGAGATCTGGGCGTCGGGAAGACGATATTTACCAAAGGTCTTGCCAAAGGACTGGGGATAGATGAACCGGTCAGCAGTCCTACATTTACCATTGTGCAGATCTATGATGAAGGAAGACTTCCCTTTTATCATTTTGATGTGTACCGGATCGGTGATGTGGAAGAGATGGATGAGATTGGCTATGAAGATTACATTTACGGAGAGGGCGTCAGTCTGATCGAGTGGGCCAATCTGATTGAAGAGATATTACCGGAACATTACACAGAGATTAAGATAGAAAAGGATCTGGAAAAAGGATTCGATTACCGGAGGATTACAATATGCGAATATTAGCATTAGACAGCTCGGGACTGGTCGCCAGTGTAGCTGTAGTAGAAGACGGGGCAGTGGATGACCAGGTCATTGCCGAATATACAGTCAATTATAAGAAGACACATTCACAGACATTACTTCCGATGCTGGACGAGATCGTGAAGATGACAGAACTGGATCTGCATACCGTAGATGCGATAGCGGTAGCCGGAGGACCGGGATCATTTACGGGACTTCGTATCGGTTCTGCAACAGCCAAGGGACTTGGACTTGCGCTTGAGAAACCACTGATCCATATTCCGACATTGGAGGGGCTTGCCTGCAATCTGTGTGGGATTGCAGATGTTGTATGTCCGATCATGGATGCAAGACGCGGGCAGGTGTATGCAGGAATCTATGAATTTGACGGGCAGAAGCTTCATATACTGGAAGACCAGATGGCAGTTCCGATAGAAGAACTGGGAGAAAAGCTGAAAAAGTATTTAAAAGAAGGAAGAAGAGTAACCTTCCTTGGCGACGGGGTCCCTGTGCATAAGACAAAGATCACAGAAGAGATCCTGCCGGGAGAAGCGGTTACATTTGCGCCGGCAAATATGAACCGGCAGAGAGCTGCATCCGTAGGAACACTGGGAATGCAGTATTATAAAGAAGGAAAGATTGAAACTGCGATGGAGCATCAACCGGATTATCTCCGTGTGTCTCAGGCAGAAAGAGAACGAAAGGAGAGAATGGGAAATGTATAGATTTCAGTGCGATTATACAGAAGGAGCACATCCGGCAATTATGCAGAGGATGATAGAGACGAATATGGAGCAGACCAACGGATATGGGCTGGATCCATACTGTGACAGTGCAAGACAGAAGATTAAGGATCTGTGTGACTGTCAGGATGCGGATGTGCATTTCCTGGTGGGCGGAACACAGACCAATACAACGGTGATCAGTGCGGCGCTCCGTCCTTATCAGGGGGCAGTTGCAGCGGTAAGCGGGCATATCAATGTACATGAGACAGGGGCAATCGAAGCAACCGGACATAAAGTACTGCCGCTTCCGAGTGAAGATGGAAAGATTGCTGCCGCACAGGTAGAAGAGATGTGCCATGCTCACTGGACGGATGGAAGTCAGGAACATATGGTACAACCGGGGATGGTATACATTTCCCATCCGACGGAAAACGGAACGCTGTATACGAAGAAGGAATTAGTAGATCTTCATGAAGTATGCAGAAAATATGGTATGTTATTGTTTCTTGACGGAGCTCGTCTTGGATATGGGCTGATGGCAGAGACAAATGATATCACACTTGCAGATCTTGCAAAGTATACAGATGTATTTTATATCGGTGGAACTAAGGTAGGCGCATTATTTGGTGAAGCTGTTGTGATCACTAACCAGGCATTGAAGAAAGATTTCCGCTATATGATCAAGCAGAACGGTGGAATGCTGGCAAAAGGACGTCTTCTTGGTATCCAGTTCGATACGCTGTTTACCGATGATCTTTATTTTAAGATATCCGCACATGCAGATGAATTGGCAATGAAACTTAAAAAGGTATTTCTGGAAAAAGGATATGGTCTGCGTTACGATTCCTATACGAATCAGCAATTTCCGATCCTTCCGGACAGTCATATCGAAAAATTAAAAGAAAAATATGTGTTTGAATTCTGGGAGAAGGTATCGGATACCGAAAGCGCAGTCAGATTCTGCACAAGCTGGGCGACAAAGCCGGAAGTGGTGGATGAATTGATAAGGGATATCATGGCATGTTAGGAAATCAGGCGGAATCAGATAAAATGATCGAAATAAGTGAGGCTGATTTTCCGGAACTTCCGGAGATTGCTGCATTGGAAAGAGAGATATTTCCTGATGCATGGAGTCTGAAAAGTCTGGAAGAGACGTGGAAGCAGAAGAATGCCGCAATATTTGTGGCAAAGACAAAAGAGGGAATGGCCGGCTATCTTATCTTCTATTACGTATTAGAGGAAGGTGAAATTGCAAGGATTGCAACGGCACATTCTGTGCGCAGACAAGGGGCAGCCGGTCAGATGTTCCGGAAACTTCTTGACTTCTGTCAGGAGCAGAAGATAACAAGAATCATGCTGGAAGTAAGAGAAAGCAATGAAGCTGCCAGACAATTCTATGGGAAATGTGGATTTACGAAAGATGGAATCCGCAGGAATTACTATGAGAATCCCAAAGAAAATGCTGTTTTGATGTCCATAAATCTGTAGGAAACAATGGTAATTCTTACAGCACTTTCCACTGGTCAGCATATAGATGAAAAGCTATAATATAGGCGTAACTGAGAAAATTACAGACAGAGAATAATGAAAAGAAAACGATGTAATGTATGAAAAACACCGGAAAAAACGGTGACAGGATTACAGGAGGAATGGTATGCGCCAGTTTGAAGAACAGACAAGAAAAGAAAAAGAAGTAACCGGCATTGTATGTAACAAATGTGGAAGAGTGATTCCGGTCGTAGAAGGGGTCCCGCAGGAAGATGTCCTGACAGTGGATAAGCGATGGGGATATTTTTCGGAAAAAGATAACCGGAGAGATCATTTTGACCTTTGTGAATCCTGTTATGATGAACTGACCCGGAACTTTAAGATTAAAATGGAAGAGGAATAGAGGAAAATTATGTTAGATGTATGTTTGCTAGGAACCGGAGGGATGATGCCGCTGCCGTACAGGTGGCTGACATCCCTGATGGTGCGTTACAATGGAAGCAGTCTTTTGGTCGACTGTGGAGAGGGAACGCAGATTGCGATAAAAGAAAAGGGATGGAGCTTTAAACCGATCGACGTGATCTGTTTTACGCATTATCACGGAGATCATATCAGCGGACTTCCGGGGCTTCTTCTCACTATGGGAAATGCAGACCGTACCAAGCCGCTTACATTGATTGGACCAAAAGGACTGGAACGAGTGGTGAATGCACTGCGCGTGATCGCACCGGAGCTGCCGTTCCAGATTAAATATATGGAAATCACGGAGGCAGAGCAGACATTTGAGATGAATGGCTACCGTTTGAGAGCATTTCGTGTAAATCACAATGTGACTTGTTATGGTTATACGATGGAGATCGATCGTGCTGGAAAATTCGATGTAGAAAGAGCGAAGGCATCGAATATTCCACAGGAGTATTGGGGACTTTTGCAAAAAGGTGAAACAATAGAGACAAAGAGGCACGTATATACACCGGATATGGTACTCGGGCCGGCAAGAAAAGGAATCAAGCTTACGTATACCACAGACACGAGACCGACGGAATCTATTAAGCAGAATGCAAAGCATTCCGATCTCTTCATCTGTGAAGGAATGTACGGCGAAAAAGATAAGCAGAAGAAAGCCAAAGAATATAAGCATATGACATTCTATGAAGCAGCACAGCTTGCAAAAGAAGCAGAAGTAAAAGAAATGTGGCTGACACATTATAGCCCGTCACTGACAAAACCAGAGGAATATATGGACGATGTCAAGGCAATATTCCCGAATTCAATCGCAGCAAAAGATAAGCGCTCGGTAGAACTGGTATTTGAAGATTAGGAGGGAAAATATGAGCGAGACAAAAGATGTATTAATACTGGCAATCGAAAGCTCCTGTGATGAAACAGCAGCGGCGGTTGTAAAAAATGGAAGGGAAGTAATGTCAAATGTCATCTCTTCACAGATTGCGCTGCATACGCTGTATGGAGGTGTTGTACCTGAGATTGCGTCCAGAAAACATATCGAAAAGATTAATCAGGTTATCGAGGAAGCACTGAAAGAAGCAGAGGTAACACTGGATGATATCGATGCGATCGGAGTGACTTACGGACCGGGACTGGTAGGTGCACTTCTGGTGGGCGTTGCAGAAGCGAAAGCAATCGCATACGCTGCAGGTAAGCCGCTGGTCGGAGTGCATCATATTGAAGGACATATTGCAGCCAATTTTATAGAACACAAAGAATTAGAACCGCCATTTTTCTCATTGGTAGTATCCGGAGGACATACCCATCTGGTACGTGTGAAAGATTATGGTAAATTTGATATCATCGGAAGAACCAGAGATGATGCTGCAGGAGAAGCATTTGACAAGGTGGCCCGTGCAATCGGATTGGGCTATCCGGGAGGACCGAAGATTGATAAGGTGGCAAGGGAAGGAAATCCGGATGCCATTGCATTTCCACGTGCAAATATAGAAGATGCACCATATGACTTCAGCTTCAGCGGATTAAAATCAGCTGTTCTGAATTATATCAATGGATGCAGGATGAAAGGTGAAGAATACAACCAGGCTGATATCGCAGCTTCTTTCCAGAAAGCAGTTACCGATGTGCTGGTTGCTAAAGCTATGCATGCGGTGGAAGAATATAAGGTAGACAAATTTGCCATTGCAGGCGGTGTGGCATCGAATAGTGCTCTCCGTGCAGCCATGAAAGAAGCATGTGAAGAGCGGGGTGTAAAATTCTATTATCCATCTCCGATCTTCTGTACGGATAATGCAGCAATGATCGGGGTAGCAGCTTATTACGAATACATGAATGGAACCAGAAGCGGATGGGATCTGAATGCGGTTCCGAATCTGAAACTGGGCGAGCGTTAATTTCAAAAACAGGCGGTGAATAGCAAATGAAGAAGCGGTGTGTGGCGATCGTACTTTCGGCAGGACAGGGAAAACGAATGGGGACATCTATCCAGAAGCAGTATATAGAACTATGTGGGAAACCAATTATCTGCTACTGCCTGGAAGCATTTGAAAAATCAGAAATTATTGATGATGTGATCATGGTAGCCGGAGCCGGGCAGGAAGACTATGTGACAGAAGAAATTGTAAATAAATATCATTTTGGAAAAGTGCGTGCAGTAATTCCGGGCGGAAAAGAACGCTATGACTCTGTCTGGAATGGATTAAAGGCTATTCATGACGGTATGGCCGGAGAAGAAGCAAAAGAAGGTTATGTCTATATTCATGACGGTGCCAGACCGTTCGTAGACGAAGAGCTTATAAAGAGAGGCTATGCATGCGTAAAGGAAAATCGGGCATGTGTTGCGGGTGTGCCAAGCAAGGATACCGTAAAGATCGTAGATGAAAATCAATTTGCGGTCACTACACCTGTACGTAAATATGTATGGATTGTACAGACTCCACAGGTATTTGAAACAGAACTTATTACGCAGGCATATAAGAATCTGATGAAACATGACAGGGAAAATGTAACGGATGATGCCATGGTGGTAGAACAGGAAATGCAGATTCCGGTGAAATTATATGAAGGTTCTTACTCTAATATTAAGATTACGACACCGGAAGATCTGGATACGGCAAAAGGATTTATTGAGCATATAAAAAGCTGACCGGAGTCCGTGAATAAGTCTTTGCAAAGAACTGTATTTATATACAAAAAATACAGGAAAATAAGAAAAATACAAAAAAATAAAAAAGTTTAAAAAAAGTATTGACGACAGCGAAAAGCTATGATAGAATACATCTTGTCGCTGAGGTGATACGGAAGCGGCAGACAAGTAAATAGTTGGAGAGGTATCGAAGTGGTCATAACGAGGCGGTCTTGAAAACCGTTTGTCCGAGAGGGCGCGTGGGTTCGAATCCCACCCTCTCCGCTTTATAAAAACTACCAAGTTTTATCCTGGTAGTTTTTTATATGTCAAAGTATGCAAGGAAGCTGCTGGTGACATTTCTTCGTGGAGAAATACCCAAGCTGGCCGAAGGGGCTCCCCTGGAAAGGGAGTAGGTCGTTAATAGCGGCGCGAGGGTTCAAATCCCTCTTTCTCCGTTTGGTTGATATATAAGCAGTATGAATAAAAAGGTTTAGAAAAACTTATTGACAAAGATCAATTGCTGTGATATATTAACTTAGTCGTTGCGAGAGACAAGACTGAAAAACAACAGTGATAATCCTTGGAACGATGAATTGCCTTTTGAATTGACGAAAGTTGATTTAAAAAAAGAATAAAATAACAGTTGACAAACACAACTGCTTATGATATTCTAAATAAGCTGTCGCTTGAGACGGCAGACGAACAGCTGAAAAGCTGGTCGAAAAAAGATTAAAAAAGTTCTTGACAAACGTCAATGAATATGATAATCTAAATAAGCTGTTTCAAA
>CAKRCY010000063.1:0-11176 GCA_934309195.1 uncultured Dorea sp. | reverse complement strand
TATACCCCATTCAGAATATCTTCCCGCAGATGCCGGAACACTCTTCCTCGTAAGGATCTGTCCTGATATTCTTCCATAAAAACACCCCAATTAAATCAAATCTATACCCAGTCTTTTGCAATTCTGATCAATAACTACAATCAGTTCGTCATCTGTAAGAACAGTTACACGTCCTTCTTCGTATTGTTCATCTACCCAGTCTTTTACTGCATTAACCAGTTCTGAATTCTTATCTACTTTCTTATTATCCGGAAGCTTGAAATATGTATTGATCCAGTGGGCAATACCCGCAAGTCCCGAAGTATTGGAAATTGCCACAAGCGGCGGACGGTTCAGGAATTTACCGGTATCGAATACATTGTAAATCTCTTCATTTTTCAAGAGACCATCTGCATGGATTCCGGCTCTGGTCACATTAAAGTTCTTGCCGACGAATGGTGTTCTGGAAGGAACCCGGTAACCAATCTCTTTTTCATAATAATCTGCCATCTCTGTGATGACTGTTGTATCCATGCCATCCAGTGTGCCACGAAGCTGTGCATATTCGAATACCATCGCTTCCAGTGGTGTATTGCCGGTACGTTCCCCGATTCCGAAAAGTGAACAGTTCACGCCGCAAGCACCATATAACCATGCGGTCGAAGAGTTGCTGACTGCTTTGTAGAAATCATTGTGTCCGTGAAATTCTATCAGTTCGCTTGGAACACCTGCATGTACACGCAGACCATAGATAATTCCCGGAATAGATCTTGGAATTACTGCTCCCGGATAGTTTACTCCATATCCCATCGTATCACAGGCACGTATCTTAACCGGAATCTTATACTCATCCATCAGTTTCATCAGTTCCAGGCAGAACGGGATCACAAATCCGTAGATGTCGGAACGGGTGATGTCTTCCAGATGACATCTCGGACTGATTCCTGTCTCAAGGCATTCTCTTACAATAGACAGATAATGCTCCATTGCCTCACGTCTGGTCATCTTTAATTTATAGAAAATATGATAGTCCGAGCAGCTTACCAGAATACCTGTTTCTTTCATTCCAATCTCTTTTACCAGTTGGAAGTCTTTCTTGCTTGCGCGGATCCAGCTTGTTACTTCTGGAAATTTATAATCTCTTTCCATACATTTGTATACAGCATCTCTGTCTTTTTTACTGTAAAGAAAGAATTCACACTGTCTGATTTTTCCTTTTGGACCGCCCAGACGATGGAAATAATCATATAAGGTTACAATCTGCTCCGTACTGTATGGGGCACGTGACTGTTGACCATCTCGGAATGTTGTATCTGTAATCCAGATTTCATCCGGCATACAATGCGGAACAATTCGGTCATTGAATGCGATTTTCGGAATCTCATCATAATGGAACAGATTACGAAACACATTCGGTGTCTTCACATCCACCAACGGGTACATGTGTTCTTCCAGTTGCAATAAATTTGTATGATCATCCAGGTATACTTTCCTGTTTTCCATTCTTTCATCGCCTGCTTTCTAAAATAATTTTTCGTAGTAAAGTACTAAATTCAACATGTATAATTGTATACAATGATACATGTGTTGTCAAGTACTATTGTGGATATTTATTCAAAAAAAATGATTATGGAATTTCCATAATCATTTTCTATATACCGGATTATATAAAAATCTGTCACTGAACAGTTCTCCGATATCGTATTAATATAGTTTGGCATTGACTTCTCTAGGACTTAAGCCTTCGTCTTCTAACGCTTTCATAATCTGATGCTTGTGTTCGGTTCCGAATGCTTCCAGTGTAATACGGAGTTCTACTGCAGCATTTCGGTTGGTGCTTACAAACTGGTTGTGTTCCAGTTTGATTACATTACCATTTGCTTTGGCGATCGTAGATGCGACACGTACCAGTTCACCCGGTTTGTCAGGAAGAAGTACCGATACAGAGAAGATTCTGTCCCGCTGTATCAATCCATGCTGTACGATTGATGACATTGTGATCACATCCATATTTCCGCCGCTTAAGATAGATACGACTTTCTTTCCTTTCAGATCAAGCTGTCTGAGTGCTGCCACTGTCAGAAGTCCGGAATTTTCTACTATCATCTTATGATTTTCTACTACATCAAGGAACGCCCCGATCAGATCATCATCTGCAACGGTGATCACTTCATCAATATTTTTCTCTGCGTATGGGAATATCTTCTCTCCTACACGTTTCACAGCAGTACCATCTGCGATGGTGTTTGCACTGGAAAGTGTTACAGGATGTCTTTCCTTTAATGCTTCTGTCATACTTGCAGCAGCTGCCGGTTCTACACCGATTACTTTTACATTTGGATTCAGAAGTTTTGTAAGTGTAGATACACCTGTGATCAGTCCGCCGCCGCCGATTGGTGCGAGGATATAATCTACATCAGGAAGTTCATCAAAGATTTCCATAGCGATACTGCCCTGTCCGGTTGCGACATCCAGATCATCGAACGGATGGACAAATGTATATCCGTTTTCTTCTGCTAATTTCATCGCATATGCACAGGCATCATCATAGACGTCCCCGTGTAATACAACTTCTGCCCCGTAACTCTTGGTACGGTTAACTTTGATCAGTGGGGTAACTGTCGGCATAACTACCGTTGCTTTGCAGCCAAATTTTTTTGCTGCGTATGCTACACCCTGTGCATGATTACCGGCTGATGCTGTAACAAGACCTTTCTTTCTGTTTTCTTCGCTCATCGTGCTGATTTTATAATATGCACCACGTACTTTGTAAGCACCTGTATACTGCATATTTTCTGGTTTCAGATAGACTTCCGCACCTGTCTGACGGCTTAAATATTCACTGTATACCAGCTTGGTTGGAAGGGTTACTTCTTTTACGATTTCACTCGCCTGCTTGAATTTTTCTAATGTTAACATCTCGTATTTCCTCTCTTCCTCTTATTTGTTTTCTGAAACCTCTTCTGAAGTCTCATCATCTTTTGGTCTTTCGAATAATGCATTCACGAAATCATCCGCATCAAATTTCTGTAGATCGTCAATGGTCTCTCCTACACCGATATATTTTACCGGAACGCCAAGTTCTGCATGGATGGCAACTGCGATACCGCCTTTTGCGGTTCCGTCCATCTTTGTCAGAACAATTCCTGTAATCTCTGCCACATCGTTGAATTCTTTTGCCTGCTGCAGGGCATTCTGCCCTGTTGTTGCATCCAGGACCACCAGCGTCTCTCTGTACGCCTCCGGAAATTCCCGGTCGATGATTCTATTCATCTTTCTGAGTTCTTCCATCAGATTCTTTTTATTATGCAGACGGCCGGCTGTATCTATCATTAATACATCTGCGTGCCGTGCTTTTGCTGCCGCAACAGCATCAAATACTACCGATGCCGGATCAGATCCTTCCTGTCCTCCGATCAGCTCAGCCTGCGAACGGTTCGCCCATTCTTTTAACTGTTCTCCTGCTGCAGCACGGAATGTATCAGCCGCTGCAATTACCACTTTCTTATTTTCTGCGCGGAGCTTTCCGGCCAGCTTTCCGATCGTTGTAGTCTTTCCCACACCATTGACACCGATCACCATCACTACAGATGTGTGGTTTTCAAATTCATATGCCGTTTCCCCGATATCCATCTGTTCTTTGATACTTTCAATCAGAAGTTCCCGGCACTCCATCGGTTCTTTGATGTGTTTTTCTTTTACTTTTGCTTTCAGATCATCCAGGATATCATAGGTTGCCTGTACACCAAGGTCTCCCATGATCAGCACTTCTTCCAGTTCCTCGTAAAAGTCATCATCGATACGGGAGAATCCGTGAAAGATGCTGTCCATTCCTGATACAATATTATCTCTGGTCTTGCCAAGGCCGGCAACCAGTTTTTCAAAAAATCCCATACCTTCCTCCTATTTATCCAGTTCATTTTCCAACAGACTGACAGATACCAGTGTAGATACACCTTTTTCCTGCATAGTAATACCATACAGTCTGTCTGCTGCGGTCATCGTTCCACGTCGGTGTGTAATTACAATGAACTGCGTATATTTTGTTAATTTGTGCAAATATTGTGCAAAACGGTCTACGTTGTTATCATCAAGTGCCGCCTCTATCTCATCCAGCAGACAGAATGGTGACGGCTTCAGATTCTGGATTGCAAAAAGAAGTGCTATTGCCGTCAGTGCTTTCTCACCTCCGGATAACTGCATCATGTTCTGCAGCTTCTTTCCGGGCGGCTGGGCAATGATCCGGATACCTGCTTCCAGAATATCCTCATCTTCCATAAGTTCCAGCGTTCCTTTTCCACCACCGAACATCTCCTTAAATACCTGATCAAACTCTGCGGCAATTCTGGCAAATTGCTCTTTAAACTGCTTACGCATGGCATTATCAAGTTCCTCGATGATCTGCTCCAGTGTTTCGGCTGCTTCAACCAGATCATCATGCTGACCTTTCAGAAATTCATAACGTTCGGATACACTTTTATATTCTTCTATTGCATTGACATTGACATTACCCAGTGCACGGATCTCACTTTTTAACTCCTGGATCCGTCTCTTCATATCTGCAAGATCGGTCAGGTTCGGATTCCTGAGCTCTTTTGCATGATTCAGTGTGAGTTCGTATTCTTCCCACATATAATTGATCTGCTTCTCTGAGGCTTCTTCATAGCCTTCTTTCTGGCTTTCCAGACGATAAACCTCTTTATCAAGATCTGTCATATGTTTCGAGATCTCTTCACGTTTTTCAAAAAAAGCTTTGTGACGTTTATTCAGTTCTGTCCGTTCATTTTTTGAATGTTCGATCTGAAGTTTGATCTCATCAAACAAATCTCCGGAATGATCAATTGTTGTTTTTAACTCCTGGATCTTCTGCTCTTTTTCGGCAATTTCCCTTGAATTTCCACCTTTATTCTTTGTCAGCTCTTCCAATTCAGTCCGGAATTTATTCACCTCTTCGCAGATACGGGTAACATTTTCCGTGACAAATGTATATTTTTGCTCTAATCCTGCATATTCCAGATGAATCTGTTCTGATTTTCTGGTCTTAATGCTCTCTTTTGCGTGAACCTCTTCCAGTTCTTTCTGCTCTTTCTCAATGGTGAGATTCAGATCATTCTCCAGGCTTTCGGATGTATCCAGTTCGATATTGATAGATTCCTGATTGTCCATGATCTCTGTGATCTGTGCATCGAGTTTCGCAGCTTCATTCCGCAGATTATCAAACTGCTGTTTGAAGCTTCTGATCCTGGCTGATGACTGATCCGCATTCATCTTCGCCGTGTTCTGTACGACATATGCTTTCTGCAGTTCTGTGCTGATTGCATCGGTCTTCTCATAATACCCTGCACGTTCCTCTTTCAGACCGGAGATCTGTTGTTCCATCTCCGTCATCTCCTGCTTAAGCTTCTGCACGGTTTTTTCAAATTCTTCCATCTCCCGCCGCCTGCTCAGAAGATTACTTGAGTTTTTAAATGCTCCACCTGTCATGGAACCACCCGGATTGATCAACTCACCTTCCAGTGTTACAATACGGATAGACTGGTGATATTTCCTTGCAATCATCGTTGCATGATCAATATGATCTACCACCAGTGTTCTTCCCAACAGATAATCTGCAAGTGTTTTATATTTACTCTCTACCCGGATCAATTTGTTGGCTGTCCCGACAACGCCCGGTTCTTTCAGTACTTCCGGACGGTTAATCCCGGAATTCGCACGTATTGATGTTAATGGAAGAAAAGTTGCACGTCCGAACTTATTCTTCTTCAGGAAATGGATCATTCGTTTTGCTGTATCCTCATCCTCGGTTACGATATTCTGAATATTTCCCCCAAGTGCTGTCTCAATAGCGATTTCATAGTCTTTTTCAACCTTCACGATATCTGCTACTACACCCAGAAGTCCCTGCTCCCGATCCTTATTATCCATGACTTTACGAATACTGTTACCATATCCGTCATACCGTTCCGTAATATTCTTTAAAGATTCCAGTCTGGACTGCTCCCTGTGAAAAGCAGATTGTCCGATCTGCAGCTTCTTGGATTCTTTTGAAATCTGAGTCTGCAATTCCCTGATCCTGAGTTCATATTCTTTATTCTCGTCATTCAGTGAAATGATCTTGTCAGAAATAACCTTTAATTCTGTCTGGAATTTATTAAGGTTCTCATTCTCTTCTGCGATCTCACTGTCATTTGCAAGGATCTCACGGTTAATCTGTGATTTTCTTACCTGGATCTGCTCCATCATCGTATCGAATTTCTGAATCTGAGCTTTCGTAGATGCTCTGTTATTCAGTATTTCCATAATATGATTCTTTTTTTCATCGACAGATCCGGTAATCTGTGCAATCTTCTCCTGCAATTCTGTCAGTTCGTTTTTGATCTTATCTTCTTCTGACTGCTTTTCTTCCATCTGTTTTTCAATGGAATCTTTTTCCTTTTGAAGTTCTTTTAACTGTCCTTCACGGAGAGCTATCTCCGAATCAATAACACCGGCACGCTGATCAAAGTGTTCATCATTCATCCGCGCACTGTGGATCTGTTCTTTTAACAATGCGATCTGGTTCTCTAACTGTTGCTTCAGAATTGTCGTCTCGTTTAACTGACGGTTCGCTTTTTCAATGGAATCATCGATTACTTCCACCTGTTCTTCGATCGACTCATATTCTGTCTTTGTATCCGCATACTTTCTGGTTGCTTCTTCAAGTTCTCCCTTTGTAATACGCAGCTTTTCATCCAGATTCCGGATCTGATCCCGGATACGTTCCATTTCCAAAAGAAACATATTGATATCGTATGTTTTTAATTCTTCTTTGCGTTTCAGATATTCCCGCGCCTTTTCGGACTGACGTTCTAACGGTCCGACCTGTTTTTCCAGTTCAGACAGAATGTCATTGACACGGACCAGATTCTGGCGTTCGTCTTCCAGCTTTTTGACTGACATACTTTTTCTTCGTTTGAATTTAACAATTCCCGCCGCTTCATCAAAAAGTTCCCGCCTTTCATCCGGCTTACCACTTAAGATCTTATCAATCTGCCCCTGTCCGATAATCGAATATCCTTCTTTTCCGATACCCGTATCATAAAAGAGTTCATTTACATCTTTTAATCTGCATGCTCTTCCATTGATCAGATATTCACTTTCTCCGGAACGATACAGTTTTCTCGCCACCGTAACTTCTTCGTAGTCCACCGGAAGCTTATGATCTGAATTATCCAGAGTAATCGCCACGGATGCATAACTGAGCGGTTTTCTGTTCTCTGTACCGGAAAAAATAACATCCTGCATGCTTCCGCCTCTTAACTGTTTCACACGCTGCTCTCCCAGTACCCACCTGACAGCATCTGCCACGTTACTTTTCCCACTTCCGTTCGGACCGACAATACCAGTGATTCCATTATGAAATTCGAATTTGATCTTATTGGCAAATGATTTAAATCCCTGCACTTCTATGCTTTTTAAATACATTTTACACCTACTTTATATTCTTTTCATGCAGTTTCAAAATGCTGATATATGCAGCCTCCTGCTCAGCCGTCTTCTTGGTCCGGCCTTCTCCGACCCCGTATTGTTCTTTTCCGATATATACCGCGACACGGAAAGTCTTATTATGATCCGGACCCTTTTCCCCGATCAGCTGGTACGAGATTGTTTCTTTAAAATGTGCCTGCACGATTTCCTGCAGGATAGTCTTGCTATCAAAAAAGAGTTTCTTATTCTCCAGATCTTTCAAAATAAACCGGTGTATAAACTCTTTCGCATTAGCAAAACCACCATCAAGATAAATTGCTCCGATCAGCGCTTCCATGGCATCTGATGTTACAGATTCTCTTTTACGTCCCCCGGTAGCGTCTTCTCCTTTACCAAGCAGGAGGTATTCTCCAAGATTCAGATCTCTTGCGCAGAATGCCAGTGCCGGTTCACATACCATACTTGCTCTTGTCTTTGTAAGTTCACCTTCCGGAAGCTTTGGATTATTATGAAACAGAAATTCACTGGATACCAGTTCAAGAACCGCATCTCCCAGGAATTCCAGCCGTTCATTACACTCATACTTCGGAAGATGTTTTTCATTGGCGTAGGAACTGTGAATCATTGCCTTTGTAAACAGGGTAAAGTCATCAAATTTGTAACCAATCTTTCCTTCTAATTCTTTAAGGTCTTTGCTCATCGTAAACTCCATCCTAAAGAACGAAAAAAGCCCCTGGCAGGGCCCTTTCGTTCTTTTTATATCTGCCTAGTTATTGTTTGTTGCATTCTTGATCTGCTCAACAGCATCTCCGACTGTAGAAATCTGTTCCGCATCATCGTTATCAATCTCAATGTCAAATGTTTCTTCTATTCCCATAATAATCTGGAAGATATCAAGAGAGTCTGCTCCCAGATCATCTACAAATGTTGTGTCCTCTGTAATATCATTCACTTCTACATTTAATACATCAGCGATGATTTCTTTCAATTTTTCAAGTTCCATATCAAATCTCCTTTTCTTATCATAGTTAGTAATATATTATTCAGCGGATTTTGGCTCCGATTGAATACTTTCCCTTATCTTTTCATTAATCTTCTGTTTCTTAAATGTTACACATTGGATCAATGTATTGCTGACTTCTTTTGCTTTCGAACTTCCATGTGTCTTTACAACCAGACCATTTAATCCAAGCAGCGGCGCTCCGCCATACTCACTCGCATCAAACGATTTTAAAGTTGATTTCAATGCCGGCTTGATAAGCAATGCGCCAATCTTACTTCTGAGGGTGGACATTAGTCCTTCTTTCACCTTACTGATCAGTACCGCACCGACACCTTCATACAGCTTAAGGATTACATTGCCCGAAAATGCTTCTGTCACAATGACATCTGCCTGCCCATGCGGGATCTCTCTTGCTTCCACACTGCCGATAAAATTCAGTTCTTTTTCTTCTTTTAACAGAGGGAATGTTTCTTTTACCAGTGCATTACCCTTCTCTTCTTCTGCTCCGATATTTACAATTCCAACTTTTGGACTCTTAACACCAACCACATGCTCCATGTAAATAGAACCCATCTTGGCAAACTGAACCAGATGTGATGCTCTGGCATCTACATTCGCACCGCAGTCGATCAAAAGTGCTACACCCTTCTCTGTCGGGATCAGAGACGCAAGCGGTGGTCTCTCTACACCTTTGATTCTTCCAACGATTACCTGTCCGCCCACCAGAATTGCTCCGGAACTTCCGGCAGATACAAATGCATCAGCCTTTCCTTCCTTTACCATCTTCATTCCGACTACGATAGAAGAGTCTTTCTTTCTTCTGATCGCATTCACCGGCGGCTCGGCAGTTTCTATAACTTCGGTTGTATTCACAACTTCCAGTCTGTTCTTGTCATAAGTATACTTCTGTAATTCAGCATTCACCATGTCTTCTTTACCAAGCAGGTATACTTTTATGTCCTGTTCGCGTCCAAGGGCATCGACTGCCCCTTTTACCATCTCACCCGGTGCATTGTCCCCGCCCATAGCGTCCAATGCGATCACCGTAATTTCTGACATATTGATTCCTCCTAATATTACTGAATTTATTCTACTAAACATCCATGCAAAAATCAATATTTTCAAAAATATTTATCAGAAGTTTGATAATATATGATTCGGTTGGTATAATACCTTTTATCATCAAAATTGGATATGGAATTATAGAAAGAAAGGAATCAATAAATGGATTATTATAAAAGAGCTCTTGAACTCAATGATGAAACCATAAAAAACAGACGTTACTTTCATATGAATGCAGAGGCCGGTCTTCATATGCCAATGGCCTGTGCATATGTAATGGACAAATTAACCGAATATGGATTGGTGCCTTCGAGGTGCGGCGAGGGTGTGACTGCTACTGTCGGAAATGGCGGTAAAGTCTTATTATTACGTGCGGACATGGATGCCCTCCCAATGCCGGAAGAAAGCGGACTTCCATTTGCCTGCGTGACCGGAAAAGAGGCACATGCCTGCGGACATGATTTTCACGCTGCCATGTTACTGACCGCTGCAAAAATGCTAAAAGAAAATGAGGCCGACTTAAAAGGCACGGTCAAATTTATATTCCAGCCTGCGGAAGAAACTTTTGAAGGCAGTAAGAATATGATAGAACATGGTATCCTGGAGAATCCGAAAGTAGATGCGGCACTGGCCTATCATGTATCTCCAGGGCAGATGCCGGTTGGAATCTACATGTATAACAGTACAGGAACTATGATGTATTCCGTTGACGGTTTTCATATTGAAATCAAAGGAAAAGGTTCGCACGGCGCCTATCCTCAGAACTCCATTGACCCGATCAATATTGCGGCACATGTCTATCTGGCTTTGCAGTCCGTCATCGCCCGCGAAGTTGATCCCTCAAAAGCCTGCCTTATGACAGTTGGTAAATTTCAGGCCGGAACCGCCGCCAATATCATTCCTGATACAGCCGTTCTCGAAGGAACTATTCGAACGAACGATAAAGCTTCCAGAGAACTTCTGGTACGAAGAATGAAAGAAACGGCAATCCGGACAGCCGAAACCTTCGGAGGAACGGCCAAAATCACTATGATCTCGGAAGTACCGCCTCTGATCTGCGATCCGGAATTCACCGAACAGATCGTCGGCTTCATGAAGGAACTGGATATTCCGGAACTCACTCCTTACCCAGGCATATCCGCAAGTGCTTCTGAAGATTTTGCAAATATTGCAGAACAGGTACCATCCGCTTTCATGTATCTGTCTGCCGGATATATGGATGATCGCGGGAAGTATTCTGCACATAACCCGAAGGTACAGTTTAATGAGGATGTGTGTCCGATCGGGGCTGCGTGTCTGGCGCACTGTGCGACCCGTTATTTAAATCGATTTGGGATTTAATTCAGAAAGGCACGACGACCCGGACCTGCATAAAAAGTAGGAAGCCGTTCCTGTTCAGGTTCCGTCGGTGGGAAATACTAAAGCGTCAAAATTATGCTAAAAACGGGCTTCCGAAATTTGCAACTCGCCATTCGGCTCAAACAGGCAAATTTCGAAAACCCAACGCATAATTTTGACGCTTAACTATTTCCAACACCTTCTTCACATTCACTGGAACGGCTTTCTACTTTTTATTCCGTGGGTGTCGAATGCCTTACGAATGAAACCTGCTAAGAAAAGTCAATAATTATTTTTATCTTTTTTATTTTCTGTCACAAAATATAT